>CATZIM010000001.1 GCA_958420075.1 uncultured Clostridia bacterium
TGTTTCTGTTTTTGTTTCTTCTGTTGTTGTTGTTTCAGTTGTTGTTGTTTCTTCTGCAGGTTTTACTTCTTCTGCAGGAACTGTTGCAGTTTCTTCAGCAGGTTTTACTTCTTCAGCGGGAACTGTTTCTGTTGCGGGAGCTTCTGCTGCTTTCAGGTCAGCTGTCAGCATCAGCATTTCAGCAACCTGTGCTCTTGTAGCATCAGCTTTTGCATCTACATCAGCTGCAACCAGTTTCAGGCTTACTGCCCAGCTCATAGCGTCTTTTGCCCAGTCGGAAGCTGTAGCAACGTCTGTAGCTGTTTCAACTGTTACGTCAACGCCTTTGTACTGAGCGTAGTTATACAGGATCTGTACCAGCTGTTCTACTGTCAGGTTTGCTTTAGGAGCGAATTCTGTTTCGCTAACGCCTGTCATCAGGTCTTTGTCAGCTGCCCACAGGCAAGCTGTAGCATACCATCTGCCGATTTCAACGTCTGTGTAAGCAGATTCTGTTGCAACGTCTGTTGCGCCTTCTTTATTATACAGGATCTGAGCCAGCATTGCTCTCTGCAGAGATGCTTCGGGTTCAAATGTTGTGTCTGTTGTACCAGCCATCAGTTTGTTGTCATAAACGTATTTTACTGCATTGTAGTAAGCTGCGTCTTTTGCAACGTCTGTGAAGGGCAGTTCTGTTGTTGCTGTTTCGCCGCCTTCAGGTGTTGTTGTTTCGCCACCTTCGGGTGTTGTTGCTGTACCGTCAGAAATTACATACTGACCCATTTCGTCCTGTTTCATAACTTCTTCGGGAACTTTGCCCTGTTCCAGAGCGCCATAATAAGCTGTGTCTTCATCCCATGTGGTGCTTGCTGCGAATGCTACTGTGGGCATAGCCATCATAGCAGCCAGAGCCATAGCTACCATACGACCGTATTTTCTGTTTTTCATACTGTTTTCCTCCTCAACTCACCATAATTTTTTTGTTGTTTCAGTATTAAAATTACCCGCGTAACCATTATAACGAATTCCACGCTGTAATTCAATGAAATTTTGTCAATTTTCGTGTAAATGTAAAAAAAATGAAATATTTCCTTTTTAAGCGATTTTCACAAAGGGAAAAGCTGCGGGAAAATGCCATAGTCCTTCCATCAAACTTCTCCGCGGCCGATTTTTTTATCTTTTTCCAGCACTGCGTCAAAAGCCGCTGCCGCTGCCGCTTCAAAGCCTTTTGCCTGAAGGGTTGTGACACCTTCGATGGTGGTGCCGCCGGGAGAACATACCTGATCCACCAAAGGCCAAGGGGCTTCTCCGCTTTTAAGCACCATTTCCGCACTGCCTTTGACAGTTTCCGCCACGATTTCCAGCGCCTGTTTCTTAGGCATGCCAGCTTTCAGAGCGGCTCTTGCCAAGGCATCCATATACATATAATGGAAAGCCACAGCTGCGCCGCCAATGACGCTGAAAATACCGAAATGATTTTCGGGGATTTCCGCCACACTGCCGATGGTGGCAAAAACTGCTTTCACTGCTTCCAGCTGCTCTGCTGTGACAGCGTCGTTATGGCAGATGCCTGTGGTAGACGCGCCGATTTTGGCGTTGATGTTGGGCATGACACGAACGATGGGTGTATGTTCAGGCAGATGCTGTGCCAGATACTCCAGTGTTTTCCCTGCGGCAATGGACACCACCAAGGGTTTTTTCGCCGCGAAATCTGCCTGCAAGCCCGCCAGAATATGGGGTTTTACACCCAGCACAACCACATCACTTGCGGCAATGACTTCCCCTGCTGTTTTACAGCTGTTTGCGCCGCAGGCTTCCGCTAATTTTGCCGCGGAAGTAACAGTCTTGCTGGTAATAAAAATATTTTTTCCGTCATAACCGTTGGCGGTCATGCCTTTGACAATGGCGCTGACCATATTGCCGGCGCCGATGAATCCAAATTTCATAGACTCCTCCTCCTTTTTTCTCTTGTCCCTATTGTAGCATGTTCGTTGGAGGAAAAAAAGCGAAATCTGACCGTCCGCAAAAACCTTTTGTCTTTTGTCCTGCCCCATGCTATACTGAAAAAATAGTAAGGAAACAAAAAGGAGGGACTCACATGTCCGTATTATTTCTGGAATATCCCAAATGCAGCACCTGCAAAAAAGCAAAAGCATGGCTGGAAGCAGCAGGTGTAGACTTTATGGACCGTCATATCGTGGAAAACAATCCTACCGCTGAAGAACTGAAACAGTGGCATGCCAAAAGCGGTCTGCCTCTGAAGAAATTCTTCAACACCAGCGGTATGCTTTACAAGGAAATGCAGCTCAAAGACAAGCTGGCGGACATGAGCGATGACGAACAGTTTGCCCTTTTGGCTACCAACGGCATGCTGGTGAAACGTCCCCTCATCATCGGCGATGATTTTGTGCTGGTAGGCTTCAAAGAAGCCGAATGGGAAAGACTGAAATGATGGGCGGCGGAGAAATGCGGCGGGCTGTTCTGGGGGATGTACCCACCATCCTTGCCCTGCTGCAAAAACGCATTGACTGGATGGATGAAAAAGGCTTGTATCAGTGGAACAAGACCGCTTATCTGACCGTATACCCCGCCTCCTATTTTGCGGAGCGCATAAAGGAAAACAGCGTGTTCCTTGCCGTTGATGGGGACAAAGTCATTGGTGTCATTGCTCTTTTTGACGTAGACCCCAGATGGGACAACGACAAAGACGCTTATTACGTCCATCACTTTGCCACAGACCCGGCTTATCCGGGATTGGGACAGGAAATCCTCACTTTTGCGGAAACCTACGCCCGCAACGCCGGAAAAGAAGTGCTGCGGATGGATTCCCAGAAGGTCAACGACGATTTGAGCCGCTATTATGAGGCGCTGGGCTATCCTGCTGTAGGTGAATGCGTTGACGGGGCTTATGTGGGCATCAAACGGGAAAAACCTCTGAACGGCTGAGACCCCGAAAGGAGGACGCCATGAAAAAGAAGGAAAAATCTAAAAAAGAAAAAAGGCGCAATATTTTTCTGAATATCTTTGAATTTGTGGTGGACGGGATTCTTACCATATTGGACGCCATTTTCTGATATTTCTGAAAAAAATCAGAAAATCCCGCAACTTTTCTGTATTTTTCCTCGTCCAAAAGAAAAAAGGAATCCGTATGTAGGATATGTAGGAAAGAGTCCTAAACTGGAAAGGGGTTGTTGGTATGAAAAAATGGAAAAGAAACATGATGGCATGTATGACGGCGGCAGTGCTGGCTTTGGGCATGAGCACCATGGCACTGGCGGCGGAACCTGCGGCAAACACCATCACCGTCAACGGACAGGGCATTGTGGAGGTAGCGCCTGACGTAGCCACCATCCATGTGACCGTGGAAAAGACCGCAAAAACAGCGGCACAGGCACAGAAAGAAGTGAACGAAGAACTGACAGACGTCATTGCTGCCATGAAAGCTCTGGGCGTTACAGATGAGGATATTGTGACATCTCACATCTCTGTATATCCTTCTTACCGTTATGACGAAAAAACAGACAAACAGGTTCTGGAAAATTATCAGGCTTACACCTCTGTGAATGTGACCACCAATGACGTAGACAATGCCGGAAAATATGTGGACGCTGCCCTGAACGCAGGGGCAACAGGCACCAACGGCGTCACATTCTCTCTGGAAAAACCGGAAACCTACTACAACCAGGCTTTGACAGAAGCTGTAAAAGCGGCACAATCCTCTGCCACAGCCATTGCACAGGCTTACGGCAAACCGCTGGGACAGGTGGTATCCGTTGTGGAAAACAGCCGCAACACTTCCACCAGTTATAAAGAAATGAATTACGGTGCAGAAGAAGCCATGGTCATGGATGCCATGGCAACAGGCAGTGCCAACAGAGACACCAACATTTCTTATGAAGACATCGAAGTAAGCGCAAGCATCACAGCGGTTTACGGATTCTAACATGTTCGGATGAAAGGTTCGGGGCCTTTCAAAAGTAATCTAAGAAATCAGAAAGCTGGAATTCTTTATGAGGATTCCAGCTTTTCTATTTTCCGAATGTTTTCTTAAGAAAGTATCTGATTTCTTGACAGTATCCTTTCTGTCCGTTATGCTGAGCAAAAACAATAAGGAGAGACCTATGAAAACAACCCTGACACAACCCTTATATTCCCTGCCCTACAGTCTCCATGACGGGTATCTGACAAAGTTGGAGGCAAGCGAAGAAACATTGGTCTGCCATTTTCCCTATGGCATTTTTTCCACCACCTCCCCCTGTGAACAAACAGCAGGCGCAAAGGTCACATTGACTGACGTGGACTGGGATTCTTCCTTTCTATATGTTTTTGACAGACTGGGAGACACAGGCGCTTTTTCCGGTGAAAAATGGCTTCTGAAGGACTTTCTGCCCCATTTGGAACGGCTGGAGGTCATAGACGAAACATACGGCTACTGGCAGGCAAAATGGAAAGGGCTGCTGACAAAGGGTGAAGAACTCGTGGAATGTATGGTGGAGGTTTGTTACAGCGGAGAAATGGTGTATGAGATAGCGGAATGATAAAAAAGCCCGCAGAATGAAAAATTCGATTCTGCGGGCTTTTTTCGTTAGATTGATTTCCACTCACTAAGAGCGTCCCGTTCAAATTGATTCAAAACTTGTTCTTCTTCTGTTCCTCGCAAAGATTGCACATATCTTTTGATCTGGTTTTCCATATCATAATCTTGTATCAATCTTTCATAATCCTCTAAAAAAGGAGCATACAAGCTATATGCCTTTGCAAAAAAGATCTTCTGATATTCTTCTGGCCAAATTCCTTTTGATTCATGGCCCGTAAAAGGATCCATCAATTTCGGTGTGTAACAAAGATTCCATGGAGCTTCGAAGAAAAAGGGATTCTTTGTATGACCCCAAATATGAGACACCTGAAAATTATAAATATCTCGATTCCGCTTTAATCCTGTCAAACGCTCTATGAGTTTATGAGGGATTGCATTATTGGTCGGGTCTTTCTGAATTTGCGTATTTCCAAAAACTGTTGCATAGAGCCCTTGATACAAATAAGTTCCATGAGCATTCCTGCCATAACCACGAATATACACACGTTTATTTTCAAAGATACGTTTTTTTAAATTTTCCCACTCTCGTTCCACTGCTTCAACGGGTGGAAAAATAGTGGCAGAAATACCCCAATCAAATAACATTTCTTTCTCTATTTGAAAATAAGTTAAAAAGTTTTGATAAGAATCCATTTCTATACCTTTCCATTTTCTTTTTATTTCTCCATTTTTCCCCGCAAACGCAGCAGCCGCACAAACAGTACTGCAAAGACAATCCACGCCAACAGACAACCTCTCCCCGGCAGAAACAAGTCTATCACAGCACCGAAGAAAAAAGGAATTGCCATCTGCATCATTTTTCTGCCGTATATCCGGCACATCTGCGGCTCATCAAAACGACTTCTTTCTTCTTTTATCTTCATATTGTATCCTGACAGAAGATTAGCACCCTTTCCATTGGAACGATAGAAGCAAAGCCCCATAAAAAACAGCACCACTATCATCAGCAGATCAAACCAGATGATCATTGTTTTTTCCTCCAAAACACATTTTTTTATGGGTATGATACACCTTTAGGGATGGTTTTTCCAGTGGGGCGGGCAGAATTTGATGAAAAACACTTTTCTATTTCTCGCATCTCCAGCACCGCGCTCGGGTTCCGTCTTTTTTCTTTTTGAAAACAAAAAAAGACATCAACTTTCGTTGATGTCTTCACCGGAGAAGGAGGGATTTGAACCCTCGCGCCGCGTTAACGACCTATACCCTTAGCAGGGGCACCTCTTCAGCCTCTTGAGTACTTCTCCAAGTAGCCTACTGCAAGAAACAGTATACCATCATTCTGCCCATCTGTCAAACCTTTTTTTCACAGAATCGCAATTTTTTTATAAACAGAGCCGGCTCTGAAAGAACCGGCTCCAAAAAGCATTGTCAGATTATTTTACTTTTTCCAGTTTTTCCTGACCGCCCATGTAAGGACGCAGTACTTCGGGGATTCTTACGCTGCCATCTGCCTGCAGGTTGTTTTCCAGGAACGCGATCAGCATTCTAGGAGGAGCTGCAACAGTGTTGTTCAGTGTATGTGCGAAGTATTTTCTGCCGTCTTTTGCAACTACACGGATACCCAGTCTTCTTGCCTGTGCGTCGCTCAGGTTGGAGCAGCTGCCAACTTCGAAGTATTTTTTCTGTCTAGGAGACCAAGCTTCTACGTCAACGGATTTTACTTTCAGGTCTGCCAGGTCGCCGGAGCAGCATTCCAGAGTTCTTACGGGGATATCCATGGAACGGAACAGGTCAACGGTGTTCTGCCACAGTTTATCGAACCACATAGGGCTTTCTTCGGGTTTACATACAACGATCATTTCCTGTTTTTCGAACTGGTGGATACGGTAAACGCCTCTTTCTTCGATACCGTGTGCACCTTTTTCTTTACGGAAACATGGAGAATAGCTGGTCAGTGTCTGAGGCAGGTCTTCTTCTTTGTTCATAGTGTCGATGAATTTACCGATCATGGAGTGCTCGCTGGTACCGATCAGGTACAGGTCTTCGCCTTCGATTTTATACATCATAGCGTCCATTTCTGCGAAGCTCATAACGCCTGTTACAACGTTGCTGCGGATCATGAAAGGAGGGATGCAGTATTTGAAGCCTCTGCCGATCATGAAGTCTCTCGCATAAGCCAGAACTGCGGAGTGCAGTCTTGCGATATCGCCCATCAGGTAGTAGAAACCGTTACCAGCTACTTTTCTAGCGCTGTCCAGGTCGATGCCGCCGAAGCTTTCCATAATATCTGTGTGGTAAGGGATTTCGAAATCAGGAACAACGGGTTCGCCGAATCTTTCTACTTCCACGTTTTCGCTGTCGTCTTTACCGATGGGAACGGAAGGATCAATGATGTTAGGAATGGTCATCATGATCTTTTTGATGCGTTCTTCTACGTCTTTTTCTTTTGCTGTCAGTTCGTCAACACGTTCTGCATCAGCAGCGATCTGTGCTTTTACTTTTTCAGCTTCTTCTTTTTCGCCTTTTGCCATCAGACCGCCGATCTGTTTGGACAGTTTATTTCTCTGTGCACGCAGAGCTTCTACTTCCTGTTTGATGGTTCTGTTTTCCTGATCCAGTTCGATAACTTCGTCTACCAGGGGCAGTTTGCTGTCCTGGAATTTCTTACGAATATTTTCCTTTACAATTTCAGGGTTTTCTCTTACAAATTTGATGTCTAACATTTCTTTGTCTCCTTTCGGTTTTTCAAATATATACGAATGCCGAGGATACGGGGTTTTTTTGGCAAATAAAAAAACCCCCGATCCCAAAAAGAGGGACGAGAGTTACTCCCGCGTTGCCACCCGCATTGCCCGAAAAAAATATTTCCGAACCACTTGAACAGCGATAAAGGGCTTACCCTTTCGGCTTTCACCGACAGCTCCGAAAGTGGAGGGCTGTTTTCCTTCCGCCGGCTCGCACCAAACGCCGGCTCTCTGGGGGAATTTCCACAGCTTAGCTTTCTTCTGAACAGCTGAAATACAGCCGTTTCACGCCTTGTTGAAGAATATTATAGCACACAAAGACAAAAAGGCAAGTATTTTTTTGGGGAACTACAAAAAAAATACATTTGTTTTTTTAATGAAATTCTAATGCTTTTCTTATAGATTCTTTTTCCCGATTGCGGTATGATAGTACCGTACAAGGAGGCCCCTTTTCCTGTACATAAACTATGCCCCCGGACGTTTATCACGTCCGACGCCCGACGATTCCCCGATCGCCGGGTTTTTTTATGCCAAAAAACGGGGGTTATTTCCGCCCTGCCTTACGGATATAACAGGCAACGCCTGCCAATGCTGCCAAAAGCACCACAAGAAAGGCTATTCCAAAGGGCAGGAGCTGTTTTTCCGCCATTTGCCCCTGTTCCACCTGACTGCCCAGATACGCCAGCAGACAAAGCATCACGCCGCAGATGGTACAGAAAACACCCATTGCCCGGCACACTTTCTTTTCATCATATTTTGCCCGTTCTTCTTTGGAAGATGTACCAAATCCCGCAATGAGCCAACTGCCCTTTCCACCATACAAAAAGCCGCTGATGATGAAAAACAACGCTGCCAATATCAAAATACAAACCACTGCTAGCATACAAAACACCTCCAAATATGACCAATCAAAAAAAAGGACAGTAAGGCAAATCCCCCTTAAGAAAACATATCAAATAAAATCTGAAAGAAGCAAGCTGGAATCCTCTATATCATAAGGATTTCAGCTTGCTTTGTTTTCTTATGAAGATGCCCCTAATCTGTCCTTTTTCTTATTTTTCACCCAACACAAACCGCTGGAGCACATCCGCCACAGCATCCTGTTCGCAGGTGGTTTCTGTCACATAATCTGCTGCCGCCTTCACGTGTTCCTGGGCATTTGCCACAGCCACGCCCAGACCTGCCGCCTGAATCATGGACAAGTCGTTTTCGCTGTCCCCGATGGCAATGACTTCCGCCAGAGGCACACCAGCTTTTTCTGCTGTTTCCTGCAAAGCTCTGCCCTTGCTGACACCAGTTTTGACAAATTCCAGATACTGAGGGCCAGAGAAGAAATGATTCAGTTTTCCCGCAATGATGGGTTCCACTTTTTTCCGCACCGCATCCAGCTGTTCATAAGAACCGCTGAGGAGGCATTTGGTGAAATAGCCTTCATATTCCAGTCCATCCGGCAGTATCCGCATATCTGCATGCATAACACGGCAATATGCTTCTACCTGCGGGGTCACTTTTTCCGCCAGAAAAGTGCGGTCGTCATAGAGATAGACTTCCACCCCTTCTGCTCTTGCTGCTTCCACCACAGGGCGCAGATCGTCAGAAGAAAAGGAATGTTTCAGCACCATTTCCATATTCTCCAGGTTATACACAGCGGCGCCGTTCTGGCAGATGACATAACCTGGACGACCCAAGAGATGCAGTTTTTCCAAAAACCGTTCCACACCATAGACACCACGGCCAGTACAGATGACAAATTCCACACCCTGGTCCACTGCTTTTCCAACTATTTCTATATTTTTTTCCGAAAGTTCTGACGCGCTTTTCAAAAGTGTGCCGTCCATATCGGAGAAAACCATGCGATAAGCCATGGGAAACACCTCTCTTTCTTTCCATTCGTATGTTGACATAATCTTTTGTTATCGTTTCATTTGTCACACAATCTGTGGATAACTTTTTGTATACACAGGTTTATCCACAGATTTTTGCTGATTTTATACACATTTCCACAGAGTTATACACAGGTCTGATAAAAAATGCCGTGGTTTCCCACGGCAAATCTTATTCTGCCTGATGTTTTTCTTTTTCTTCGGATTCTTCCAAGTCGTCCATTTCTTCTGGTTCGTCGTCTTCAAAGAAGTCCAAAGTTTCCTGCTGGATTTCTGCCAGCATTTTTTCGGCATCCTCAGGAGAAAAATCCTCAGCGGCAGCAATCTGTCCTGCCAATGTTTCTTCCTGTTGAATCTGTTCCTGTTCTGCCGTAGTTACATCACCAATGGACTGGATTTTTTCCTTCGGTGTTTCCACCTGTTCCAGTGTGAGCTGGTCATCCATAGGTGCATAGCGGCGTTTGAAGAAGGGTTTAAATTTGACTTTCACCACTTTTTCATGTTCCGGTTTATAGGACTGTTCCTGTGCCATTTTGACTGCCTGTTTTTCCTCATCGGAAAGCATATAAATGCTGACGCCCATTTCAATGGGTTTGGCATAGGTAAAGGAACCGGTACGGCTATGGATACCGTTGAGGACAACGCCATTATCTTCCCCATCCAGCAGTGCCAGAGCGAAACAAAGGTTGCCGCCCATTTCTTCGAAGGGGTTATAACGGATGAGCCCTACTTTCTGGATTTTGGATTTATCGGTTTTATCCATGTCCGTTACCATATCCAGCAGTTTATCATATTTTTCTTCAATGCCTTTTGCAGTATCGAAGTATTCCTGGATTTTCATTTCCAGATTATGGGGTGGTCGGCGGCTGGTTCCCATAAAAATATCATACCGTTTTTTCTCCCGATTGATTTTCACAAACAGGATGATACACAGAATGAACAGAATCACCACCGCAAGCCCCAGCAGTCCAAACAAAAGCAGCGCGTATTTCTGCGCCAATGCTGTCAGTGCTGTCATCTTGCCTCATTACCTTTCTGTTTCCAGTTTTTTCATCAGTACCAACAGACGATCCAAGTCTTCGTCGGAATAATACTCAATTTCTATTTTGCCCTTATTTTTCTTCTGGGTGACTTTTACCTTTGTGGCAAAAATTCCCTTTAATTCGTCCTCAATCTGACGCAGGACAGGGCTTTGTGTCTTTTTGGGCGCTTCTTCCTCCGCCGCAGGTTTTTCTGCTGTTTCCAGCATACTTTTTACCATGGCTTCCACAGCACGAACGCTCAAACCTTCCTCAATGATGTGTTCCGCCAGTTCAAACTGAGCTTCCCCATCGGTGAGAGGCAGCAGCGCACGGGCATGTCCAGCAGTCAGTTTATTTTCCACCACAAAATTACGGACACGTTCGTCCAATTGCAGCAGACGCAGGGCATTGGCAACGGCAGGACGGCTCTTGCCCACTTTATCGGCAATCTGTTCCTGACTCAAACCAAATTCTTCCTGCAAACGCTGATAACTCTGGGCTTCTTCCATAGGGTTCAGGTCTTCACGCTGGAGGTTTTCCACCAGAGCCGCCTCAAAGGCTTCCCCTTCTTCCCATTTTTTGATGATGGCAGGAATTTTGGTAAGACCTGCGATTTTTGCCGCGCGCCAACGACGTTCGCCGGCAATGAGTTCATAATAGCCCTCTTTATTTTTCTTTACCACCACAGGCTGAATCATGCCGTAGTTTTTCAAAGAAGTTGCCAGCTCTTCCAAAGCTGTTTCATCGAAATGCTTCCGGGGCTGTTTGCGGTTAGGCTCGATTTTATTCAAATCCAGTTCCAGCACACCGCCGCCGTCGCTTTCGAAATCTTCCATTTTATTATGGATCAAGGCTTCAATGCCAAGTCCCTTGGCACCCAGTCCCTTTTTCGTCGCCATTTAGTCCCACTCCTTTTCCATGACTTCTTCTGCCAGCAGACCATAGCTTTCTGCCCCTTTGGATTTGGGGTCGTAGAGATGAATGGGCAGACCATGGCTGGGGGCTTCACCCAAACGGACATTACGGGGAATGATGCTGCGATAAACATTTTCACCCAGACTCCGTTTGACTTCTTCCACCACCTGCAAAGAAAGATTTGTGCGGGCATCATACATGGTGAAGACAATGCCTTCGATTTCCAAATGACGGTTCAGACGTTTCCGCACCAGATTTACCGCGTGGAGGAGCTGTTCCAGACCTTCCAGGGCGAAATATTCACACTGGATAGGAACCAGCACCGTATCCGCCGCCGTCAGTGCGTTGATGGTGATGAGGTTCAAGGAAGGCGGACAGTCGATGATGACAAAATCGTAATCGTCTTTCACTTTGTCCAAAGCTTCCTTTAAAATATACTCTCTGTCGTCTTTGCCGATAAGTTCGATTTCCGCTCCTGTCAGGCTGATGTTTGCCGGAAGCACTTCCAAGCCCTCTACGCATGTGGGCTGTTTCACTTCGGCAATGGTTGCCTGTTCCAGAAATACATCATAAATGGTCAGGGGCACACCGTTTTTGTCCAGCCCCAAACCGCTGGTGGTGTTGCCCTGCTGATCCGCGTCAATGGTCAGCACTTTTTTGCCCGCAGCAGCAAGGCAGGCAGACAGATTGATGGCAGTGGTGGTCTTTCCCACACCGCCTTTCTGGTTGGTAATTGCAATAACTCTGACTTTTCCCATTGTGGTTTTCCCGCCTTTCTGTCGATCTTCTATGGGGTATTATAGCACAATTTTTTTATGGTGAAAAGAAAAATGGCGGGTTGTGAAAAAACATTTCTTCCATAAAAGGTACTCTTTTCGGCAATTTTGACGGTAAATTTATGTTTCACGTGAAACAGGAGCATCAAACAAGTCCTATGGTGTTTCACGTGAAACATAAAAAAGCCAGAAACTCCCGAAAGAATTTCTGGCTCTGATATTTATTTGCCGTTTTTCACCACAGCGTTGAGCTTTGCCAATGGTGTTTCACGTGAAACATGTTTCTTTTTCTCAAAATTGCCATAAATGGGGTAAGCCTTGGGCAGTACCTCCAATGTGAACGGCATCTTGGGTCCCATTTCTCCATCCACTGTGGATTCCATGATCTGAAAATCCGGGTCAAGACATTCGATCTTGAAATAATGGTCCCGACGATACAGAATGGACTTTTCATCCTTAATGTGTTCCCCTGTCAGCATCTTCAGGAACACAGAAGGGATTTCCAGTATGGATTTTGCCCGAATGCCAATGAGTTCAAATTTGCCGTCCGAAATGGATGCCTCCGGTGACAGCTTTGTGAAGCTGCCGGTGCCGGCGCTATTCATAATCATATACAGATACAAGTCTTCTTCCAGCACCTCATCAGATGTGGTGATACGGAAGGGAATTTTGTGGAAATTTGGAATCTGTTCCATACCTTTCAGATAATAAGACAGATTTCCCAAAGCGTTTTTCACATCTTTGTCTACAGTCTGGGAAACATTGGTCAAGAGTCCCCCTGCGCAGACATTGATAAAATAGGTTTCCCCATTGACCAGACCGATATCCACGTTACGGGGAGAGGTTTCCGTCATAACACGGCATGCCCCTTCGGAATCCCCTGTCTTCAGTCCCAGATAAGTGGCAAAGTCATTGGCTGTGCCGGAAGGGATGATGCCCAGAGGAATCTTCAAATTGTTGTGCATCAGGGCGTTGAGGACAATATTCACAGTGCCGTCGCCGCCGGAAGCCACCACAATATCATAATCTTTATCCATCTGTGCCACATGGGTTTCAATGTCCCCGGGCTGCATGGTGCGGAACGGATGCACCTCATAGCCTGCGGACTGGAAAACGCCAATGCAGACATCCAAGTCAAATTTGAAAGTTTTGTTGCCGGAAAACGGGTTATAAAACAGTTTCACCTTTTTCATAGAACGCCCAGCCCCCTTTTTTCTTACATCTGTTCTGGAGCGTCAATGCCCAGCAGCGCAAGACCTGCTGCCAGAACGGTTTTCACTGCCACAACCACTGCCAGACGTGCCTGACGCACTTCTGCTTCGCTGTTGAGGATGGGGTTGTCATGGTAGAACTTATTGAATGCCTGAGAAATGGCTACCAGATGTCTTGTGAGTACATAGGGTTCCAGTTTCGCTGCTGCGTCTACAATCTTGGAAGGGAATGCTTCCAGCAGTTTGCAGACATTCAGGGATGCTTCATCATCCAGTTTGCTGAAATCGATGTTTTCTGCTGTGAAATCAGGCGCTTTTTTCAGGATGCTGCATGCACGCGCATGGGTATACTGTACGTAAGGACCTGTTTCGCCGTCGAAGTTCAGCATACGTTCCCAAGAGAACACAACGTCTTTGATACGGGTGTTATACAGGTCGTTGAAGATAACGGCGCCGATACCAACTTTTTTCGCAACTTCTTCTTTATCAGGCAGAGAAGGATTCTTTTCTTCGATGATTTTCTTTGTTTCCGCAATTGCCTGATGAAGCAGGTCTTCCATCAATACCACGTTGCCGTGACGAGTGGAAAGTTTGCCGCTGTCCAGACTTACCAGACCGAAAGGTACATGAATCAGGTCTTTGTACCAATCATAGCCCATTTTATGGATAACTTCGAACCACTGTGCAAAGTGCAGGTTCTGGTCCAGAGCGGTCAGGTAGATACATTTATCGAAGTTATATGTTTTCTTGCGGTACAGAGCAGCTGTGATGTCACGGGTTGCGTAGAGTGTGCCGCCGTCTTTACGGATAATCAGGCAAGGAGGCATGTTCTTGTCTTCCAGGTTAACAATCATTGCCCCTTCGCTTTCTTCCAGCAGACCTTTTTCTTTCAGTTCGTCCACAACGGCTGCCATTTTGTCGTTGTAGAAGCTTTCGCCGGTGTATGCGTCGAATTTTACGCCCAGCATATCGTAAACACGTTCAAATTCTTTGATACTGATATCATAGAACCATTTCCACAGTGTCAGGGCTTCTTCATCGCCGTCCTGCATTTTTACGAACCACAGACGTGCTTCGTCATCCAGTTCCGGTGCTTTTTCCGCTTCATCGTGGAATTTTACATAAATACGCATCAGTTCCTGGATGCCTTTTTCTTCAACGGCTTCTTTGCTGCCCCATTTTTTGTAAGCAACGATGAGTTTACCGAACTGTGTGCCCCAGTCGCCCAGATGGTTAACGCCTACGCATTTATAGCCCAGCTGGCTGTGAATCTGATACAGTGCGTTGCCGATTACGGTAGAACGCAGATGGCCTACATGGAAAGGCTTTGCGATGTTGGGAGAAGAATAGTCGATAACGATGGTCTTACCTGCGCCCATGTCGCTTTTGCCGTAGTTTTCTTTTTCTGTCAGGACAGTTTCCAGTACCTTTTTGGTATAGAAATGCTTGTCCATAAAGAAGTTGATATATGCGCCAACGATTTTTACATCGGCGATGAAATCGGGTTTTTCCAGTTTTTCACCGATTTCCTGTGCAATGAGGGGAGGCGCTTTGCGCAGTACCTTTGCCAGTTTAAAGCAGGGATACGCAAAATCCCCCATGTCTGTATTGGCAGGCACTTCGATAGCTGCCGCGATTTCTTCCGCTGCCACGCCGCAGGCTGCGGACAGGCTTTTTGCGATTTCCAGTTTCATATCCATAATACATTCCTCCGATGGGTGTTTAAATGACTATCTACGCACAAACGGGCTATTTCTGCCCATAGGCATGTTATTTTATAATATACCACAAAAACCGCAGAAAATCAAGAAAAGTGCCATTTGGCAGCAGATTTGAACCAAGGGGAAATATATGATAAAGTGAAATAAAAAATTTGCAGAAAGGGAAATGCAAAAATGATTGTATTCATCACAGGGGCCTCCCACACCGGAAAAACCGCCCTTGCACAAAAACTCCTTGCGCAGTATCAATACCCCTACTTTTCCATAGACCATTTGAAAATGGGACTCATCCGCAGCGGTTATACCCATCTGACACCGGAGGATGATGCGGAACTGACAGATTATCTGTGGCCCATCCTGCGGGAAATGGCGAAAACAGCCATTGAAAACAGCCAAAATCTCATCATAGAAGGCAGCTGCATTCCTTTTGACTGGAAAAAGGATTTTACAGAGGAATATCTTCCCCACATCCGATATTACTGCCTTGTGATGAGTGAAAACTATATCCGAAATCATTTTCAGCACATCAAAACATATGCGAATATCATCGAAAAACGTAAGAATGATGATTGGTGCACCATGGAACATGTACTGGAAGAAAACGCAAAGTTTTTTGCCCTTGCCCAAAAGCACCAAGCAAATATCATATGGATTGATGACAAGTATGAAGTCAACATGGATTTATGGGAATGCAGCTGATGCCCCATTTTCCAGGCAGTAAGAGAATTGTAAGAAATGTTTTTGCCCAATGCAAAGACATCCCCTGCCTTCTGTGCTATGATGAAAAAAAGACATGGAACGATATAGATATCAAACGAGGTGATATGATGGATTTTCCTTCTCGCTTTTTCCTGTTTCTTCTGAGTACAGGGATATTTTTCGCACTGGCTCTCATGTTCCCACTGGCGAGCAGTATACTTCTGATCCTGCCTCCTCTGCTGGCATTGGCATTCACAGCTTTGGTGAGCCATATCTTTTCCCAGCGAAAACGCATGGATGCCTTGGAGAAAGAAGTGGCAGAGCTGAAAGAAAAAATGGAAACCTTGAAACCAACAGAAATTTCTGAAGGGAAGTGAACCTATGCGTTATACATTGCGGGACGGGGTGCTCTTTGCCTGTGCAGCCAGTATCCTGATTCTCAGCTACAGCTTACAGCCCACTTCGGTCATTGGCAGAGACCTGCATACCAGCCTTTCCGGCGGCGAAGTGGTATCGTCTTTTGATACCCACAGCGGTTTTCAGGGGGACGGCAAATCCTGTACCATCATAACCTTTGAAGATGATGCCTTTCTCCAGCGCATCCAGCAGCAGCCCAACCTCTGGAAGCCTTTTCCGCCGGATGAAACGGTAAAAACGCTCCTTTACGGCGTCTACACAGACGAATATGCCATTTATCCCTGCGTCACAGGGAAAGATTCCACGGAGGAACCGCTGATTCCCCCCATTGAAAAGGGATATTATCTGCTGGAAGACCGTCACAGCGAAGCAAAGGAAAATTCGGACCTGCTGGATCGTTCTTCTTATAACTTCACCCTCAGCGTATATGACGCAGACAACCGGACGTTATACTACTACAAACTGGATACCTGACAGAAATGGAGGGATTTGTATGCTGTTTTTCCGTGCCATAACTGTACTCTTTTTGTCTTTGTTTACATTCCAAACCCCTGTAAATACGGAGGAAAGCGCCGCTGTGCGAAAAGCCGCTTTCAGCATCGGCATAGACCTTTCCGCCGGGGAATTGGTTTCCACCTATGACGACCACGGCGGATTCCACGGCGACGGCACCACCTGCACCATCATACAGTTTTCCGATGATGCTTTGCTGGAGGAAATCGAAAATGCAGGCACATGGCAGTCCTTCCCACCGGATGATGCTGTCAACCAGCTCCTTTACGGCAATTATCTTGATGACCCCGAAACACAGGAACCCTTTGTGCCGCCCATAGAAAAGGGGTATTACCTGCTGAAAGACCGGAATTCACAAGCCGCAGAGAAACCAAACATTATGAAGCGCGGCTCCTTCAACTTCGATCTGGCAGTATATGACACAGACAACCGCACATTGTATTATCTGGTACTGGATACCTGATTTTTCAGACACTGCTCTTTTCCAAAGGGCAGGTCTTTTTTTCTGTATGAAAAAAGATGCATTTCCGCTGAATAAAAAGAAGAATTTTTCAAAAAAACACCGGATTTCCTGCCATTGTAAAGAAATCTACTGGCTTTCCGCCACAAAGTATGATATGATATGCATCGCATTGAATATTTTGAAACGGAGGAGATATTATGAAATTCCATCTGCCTCTTTTTGCAATTCTGGCAACAGTAACACTGGCAGGCTGTCATTCCGCCAGCGCAGCACAGGTTACCGCAGAACAGATGGATGGGGAAATTCCCGCCCAGGAATTTTCCGTTACTTACAAAGATCACGGTGCATTCCGCGGTCAGGGCACTTCTTGTACCACACTGCAGTTCTCAGACGACGCTTTTCTGGAAAAAATCCAGGAAAAAGGCGTATGGAGACCTTTGCCACTGGACGAATCCACACAATATCTTGTTTATGGCGTTTCCGATAACGATTATCTGGGCACACCTCTGACAGACGATGAAGGTATGCCTTTGATCCCCGAAATCGAAAACGGATATTATCTGATAGACGAATCAAAGGAACATGTAGATGATACATCCAACGCATTTTTGATGCATACACAGGATGTTTCCGTATCCATTTATGACGCGGATAACAGAATCCTGTATCACTGCGCCCTTGATAAATAACAATGAAAGCTGAAATCCTTATCCGAGGATTCCAGCTTTTTTATTTTTCTATGATTTTGGCATGTTTTCTTCAGTTTTTTTACAGTCCTCTTGCCAGTCTTTGGAGCATATCCAGCAAATACCCATCCATGAACCGCAGCACCAGCACCAGCGCCGCCAGATAAGCCGCCAGGGAAATGACCTTTTGCAGATGGTTCTGGAAACGGTCTGCCGCTGCCACTTCCAGCACCGACTGGATACACACAATGAGAAACAGCTGTCCTGCCAGCACCAGAAACCCTTCCATCTGCCCTTCCCCTCCAAATGCGAAAATCTTCATACTATCTTATGAAACTTCCATCTTTCTTATGAAACTACCTCTTTTCAAATGCACGATTTCGGTTCATAATAATAGTAATGGGATTTTTTTAATTTGCTGAAAAGAAAAAAAGGAGGTAACACGATGATTCAAAAAGCCATTCGGAAACTTTCTCTCCCTCTCTTTGCCTCTGCCGGCATCACTGCCGCCGGACTTATCCTTTATCAGCGCATCAGTCTGCATCGGGCATCCCGCAAGGGAGATAAAACACCTTTTGAAAGCTACACCACCCCTGACGGGGTTTCTATGGCATATGAACGTTTTGGTTATGGTCGTCCTGTGGTACTGCTCCACAGCCTCCATCCCGGGGCATCCAGACGGGAATGGCGCCCCCAGATCGAAAAGCTGGCAAAAGATTTTCGGGTATACACCGTAGATTTGCCGGGCTACGGTCAGTCCGACAAACCCACCAAACCCTGGACAGCTTATCAGTACGCCAAAGCCCTTCACAGCTTCCTTTCGGATGTCATTGGAAAGCCTGTTGCCTTGGCAGCCGCCAACGGCGGCGCGGATATCGCCCTGGTGCTGTCCATGCTTTATCCGGAAGATCTGGAAAAACTGGTGCTCATCTCTCCCGAAGGCATCGGCAGAGGATTTGCCACACCCAATGATACCCAACAGCTGAAAAAACTGCTGTCGCCTGTCATCGGCACTCAGGCATTTCTGGACGGCACATCCAAAAAAGCCCTGCGGCTTCTGGCAGAAGAACTCTTTTACCAGAAAGAGCGTATGCCCGTTGATTTCGTGAAAAACCTGAAACAAAACGCCCGCTACGGCAAAGGCGCACAGGCAAGCTATGCCGGTTATGTGACCCGCTTTGCCGCTGCCGATACCAAACAGGCTTTTGCGTCTCTTTCTCTGCCCTTCCTGCTGATCTGGGGAGAACGGAATGTACGCAACAGCGCCGTTTATCTGGAAGAAGCCGAAAATTTACAGGAAAAAGGGGAATTTATGCTCTTTGAGGATACTGCTGCCCTGCCCCACATGGAAAACAGCAAGGCATTCGGTCAGATCCTGAAAGATTTTTTGAGTGAAGAAAATCTGGAGCGCAAAGCCATGTGAGCCTCCAGGCCAACAAAGAAAAAATAGGAAAGCAGCTTCCCATGATTTCTTAATGAGAACTGCAACGACTGTCTTTGGAAGAAAACATACCTCCGCAATACAAGACGGCTGGAAACTCTTTTAAGGGAAAGATTCCGGCTATCTTTGTTTTCTTACGAAGAAGTCCCTAACGGAAAGGATGTTTTTGATTTGAATTTCAATGAACTGCCCGGTCTGTCACAGACCCAAATGGAAGAATGGTACCATCAGGCAGTAGCCCCCAATTCTTCCCGTCTGCGGGAAGGCGCCATTGCCAAACTGGAACCCCAATTCGTATCCTGCGATTTTCAGGCAGGAGAAGCCGTAATGGAATATGAAGTGCTGGAATGGGAACTGAACCCCCAGAGCATGGTTCATGGCGGCATCATCATCACTGGTTTTGATACCTCTTTGGGGATGCTTTGTCATTACTACGCATACCCCAATGTGCTGACCACCGTCAGCCTGTCCTCCACATTCGTACGCCCCATCCGTATGGGCGATACCATGGTGTTCCACAGCAAAATCAAGTCCTTTGGCCGCAGTCTTGTGACACTGGAAGGAAAAGTATATCTGAAAAGCACAGGAGAACTGGCTGCCACCGCAACAGCCACATTCAAGATTCTCCATCATAAAGTCAAAACAGAAATCTAAACAAAAGAAAGGAACCGACCTATGATCTACTTAAGCGAAGAAACCTCCTCTCAGGAGAATATGGAAGCATGGCTCAGTCAGCTTTCCGATCCGGAATTTCCACTGCTGAAAGACAGCGTTTTAAAACTGCTGAAGCCCAGACTGGTGGCATGCAATTTTGAAGAAAAATCCGCAGAGTTTGCCTTTACTGTAGAGGATTGGCAGCTGAACCCGGAAAAAGGGCTTCACGGCGGCATTATGGCAACAAACTTTGATGTATCCTTTGGTCTGCTGTCTCATTATTTCGCAAAACAGCACATGGTTTCCACAGTGACCATCCATACCACATTCTTGAAGCCGGTTATGCCCAACGACGTCATCCATTACAAAGTACAGATGTCCCATCTGGGCAGAACCATCCACAGCATGACAGCAGAAGCATGGCTGGAACGGGATAATATTCTGGCTGCTACCGCTTCCGCTTCTTATATGAAACTTCATCAGACTTTTGATAGTCCTATCTGATTTTTGGGAGCTGCTTCATAAGAAAACAAATATAGCCGGATTCCTTGAAATACAAAGGATTCCGGCTTTCCTGTTTTTATTGGCGTTATTTTCTTCTGAAAACTGCCCCTTTCCTTTTCAGAAATCAAGCAATGTGGTGATTGTTCATCAGAATGTGTCCGCATACCAAAGACACGCCCTTCTATAATCCAAATCTCATTCTATATATTATGTAAACAAAAAACTTCATATTTTCTGAAGAAAATAAATAGAAAAGCCGGTGTTCTTCCATGAAAATATACCGGCTTATATTTTTCAATTTCTCCTGAAGGAGCAGGCTAAAAACTTCACATTTTGTCATGAAATAGATACTTTCCAAATGTAAAATACCCATTTTTCAAAGCCAACAGATAACAGATTCTCGCCTACCTATCATCCGACTATGTCCAAAATAAAACAAAACACATCACTCTTTCTTTCGAATGCGAATGGTGATCTGGCACCCATCTTCCTGTTCCTCATCCTCATAAACCACATCCACCCCAGCCCGGCGGATGACCTCCACAGACTGCTTGATGGTGTTGGTGAACAGGCGAAAATCCGTGACGCAGCGTTTTTCCTTCTGCTCCTGTTTCTCCGCCATGGCTTTGGCACGCATTTTCTCCAAAGTATCCGCCACCAGTTCTTCTGTCTTGCGGACATTTAATTCCTCCCGTATCATCTGTTCCAGCACCACTGTTCTGGTTTCTTCATCGGGCAATTTCAGCAAGGCACGAGCATGACGTTCCGTGAAGTTATTTTCCACCAAAAGCCGCTTCAGAGGGTCTTCCAGCTTCAATATCCGCAGTTTATTGGCGATGAAAGACTGGCTTTTGGAGAGCTTCGCCGCCAATTCCTCCTGGGTCAGACCATAGTCCTCCATGAGGTTCCGATAGCCTTCCGCTTCCTCCAGAAAAGACAGATTCTGCCGCTGGATATTTTCCAGCAAAGCCAGCATGGCGCTGTCATACTCATTGACCTGTACCAGCAGACACGGTACCGTTTCCAGCCCTGCCAATTCCGCAGCCCGAAGCCTACGCTCCCCCGCTACCAACTCATAAGAACCGCCGCTCATTTTCCGTACTGTCAAAGGCTGCAAGATGCCATACTCCCGGATGGAGGCGGAAAGCTCCTCCAATGCCGCCCGCTGGAAATAGCGTCGGGGCTGATAGGGATTGGAACGAATTTTTTCTATGGGAATCTGGTATACCACCGCATCTTTTTTCAACCGCATTTCGGGAAATTTCAATACTTCCATACAAACACTCCTTCTGTTCTGCCAAAGTCTGTAAAAAGGGGTTTTTTTCTGTTCCAGACAGCGGCAAACTCCCTTTTTCCACATTTTAGCACAGAAGGATTTCCCATCCCCAAAAACCGTACAACAAAAAAAGCAGACTCTCGACAGAAAGCCTGCTTTTTTCACAGGGTGCCGAAAAAGTCGACACCCTGTCATCATCATTCTAGTTTTTTAATTCATTTTCTTATTTCAGTGGATTTTTATTGATTTTCCCTGCTTTTCTGGGGTATGCCTTAGGTGTAGGCGCGGTTTTTTCGATGATGACCAGTTTATGCTGCAGGTCTGTGAAAGGGATTTCCACATCAATGACTTCTGCCACTTTGCCACCCAGTTTTTTCAGCGCCCCTTGAGCCTCATCGATTTCTCTGAGGGCATCAGGGCCTTTCAGCGCCGCCAGTCTGCCGCCTACTTTCACGAAAGGCAGGCAGAATTCCGCAAGGACTGCCAGATTTGCCACGGCTCTGGACACGCACAGGTCGAACTGTTCCCGATAATCAGGGTTCTGTCCGCCGTCTTCTGCCCGGCTATGGACATAGTTCACGCCGGAAAGATGGAGCTGGCTGCCCACTTCTTCCAGAAAGCCGATACGTTTCTGCAAAGAGTCCAGCAGGGTCATTTCCACCTCGGGACAGGCGATTTTTACGGGAATACCAGGGAAACCTGCCCCTGTGCCCACGTCGATGATTTTTTCCTGTCCGGTCAATGACAAATGGGGCAGGATGCTCAGGCAATCCACAAAGTGTTTCTGCACCACGTCTTTTTTGTCTGTAATGGCGGTGAGATTCATTTTCTCATTCCATTCCAGCAGCAGGGACAGATAGGTCATAAACTGTGATGCCATTTCTTCTGTCAGGCTTACGCCCATTTTTTCACAGCTTTCCTGTAACAATGCCTTATGTTCCATAAGCTACTCCTTTTCGATACAATAGATTTTCCATTTGCCAAAGTCGTCAGGCTCTGCCACCATGCCAACGGAAATGACTTCCTTTTCTCCCGCCGCCGCAAGGGACAGGGTACGCATACGCTCCCCTGTTTCCTTCACGAAAAAGCGGTATTTTTCCGCATGGGCAAAAACCCCTTTGATTTCTTCCAAGTCCGCACCGCTGATGGCGCTGGACAGATACCCTCTCGCTTCCTCTGTGCCCTCCTGTTTCAGAGCGTGGAGAAAGGCAAGGAGTGTGCCTTTTGGGCTGACCAGAGAGAAAAACGGGGATTTCCGGGCGGAAAGCACCGCATCCTCCAGCCGAAAGGCTTTATGATTGACGGGCAGAAACAGTTTCCTGCCCTGTGGTTTCGGCATGGGTTTGCCGTTCCATGAAAGAAAGAACATATTTCTTCCCCTCCTTCATTTCTCAGCCATTACGCTTATGCTGTTCCATATAAATAAGCAGAACGGAGATGTCCGCCGGGGAAACGCCTGTGATACGGGAAGCGTGACCCATGGAACGGGGACGAATGGCATTGAGTTTTTGACGGGCTTCCAAACGGAGACCCTGAATGGTTTCGTAGTCCAAATCCTCCGGCAGCAGACGGTTTTCCAATTTTTTGAACTGTTCCACCTGTTTGAGCTGCTGGCTGATATAGCCTTCGTATTTGATCTGGATATTCACCTGTTCCCTTACAGGGGCAGGCAGTTCGGGACGTTCCTTATCCAAAGGCGCCAGTTTTTCATAATCCAGTTCAGGACGTTTGATGAGGTCTGCCAGTTTTACGCCGGACTTGATGGGTGTACTGCCGTACTGTTCCAACAATTCCAGTGTTTCTTTGGCAGGAGTGATGGTCAGGGCTTTTACCCTTTCGATTTCTGCTTCTGTCTGACGTTCTTTTTCCAGCAATGCTTCATAACGTTCATCGGAAATCAAGCCGATTTCGTGACCGATGGGGGTCAGACGCTGGTCTGCGTTATCCTGACGGAGGAGCAGACGGAATTCTGCACGGGATGTCATCATACGGTAAGGCTCTTTGCTGCCTTTGCTGATGAGGTCGTCAATGAGAACGCCGATATAACCGTCGGAACGCTGGAGGATGATGGGGTCTTTCTGCTGGATATAACGAACGGCGTTGATACCGCCCATAAGCCCCTGTGCAGCCGCTTCTTCGTAGCCGGAGGAACCATTGAACTGACCAGCGGAAAAGAGGCCGTGATAGTCCTTGAATTCCAGAGAAAGCTTCAGCTGGGTAGCGTCGATGCAGTCATACTCGATGGCATATGCAAAACGGGTGATTTCGCAGTTTTCCAGACCGGGAATGGTACGGTACATGGCAATCTGCACATCCTCCGGCAAAGAGGAGGACATACCCTGAATATACATTTCTTCGGTGTTTTCCCCTTCGGGTTCTACGAAGAGCTGGTGGCGTTCCTTATCGGCAAAACGCACCACTTTATCCTCAATGGACGGGCAGTAACGAGGGCCTGTGCCTTCAATCAAGCCGCCGAACAAGGGAGACCGATGGAGATTATCCCGGATGACCTGATGGGTCTTTTCGTTGGTATAAGTGAGCCAGCACAAATCCTGTTCTCTGGCAATGCCTTCCGGTGTGTTTTCAAAGGAAAAAGGCACGATATTGGAATCACCATACTGAGGCTGCATTTTGCTGAAGTCCAGAGAGTTCCGGTTCATACGGGCAGGTGTGCCTGTTTTGAAACGGAACAGACGGATGCCCATATCCAGCAGGTTCTGGCTCAGTTTTGTGGCAGGCATCAGGTTATTGGGGCCGCTTTCGGTGATGCAGTCCCCTGTCAGGCAGCGGCTTTTCATATAGGTGCCCATGCAGAGCACAACTGCCTTACAGCGGTAAATGGCACCGCTGGCAGTAACAACGCCCACCACTTTATTATCTTCCATAAGAATTTCGGAGATTTCCGCCTGCTTGATGCGCAGATGAGGGGTTTTCTCCAAGGTATGTTTCATTTCCTCGTGGTATCTTGTTTTGTCCGCCTGTGCCCGCAGAGAGTACACAGCGGGGCCTTTGCCTGTATTCAGCATTTTGGTCTGGATATAGGTCTTATCAATATTCTTGCCCATTTCGCCGCCCAAAGCGTCGATTTCGCGGACAAGATGGCCTTTGGAGCTGCCGCCGATGGAGGGGTTGCAGGGCATCATGGCGATACTGTCCAGACTGATGGCAAACATCACCGTTTCCATACCCAGTCTGGCTGCTGCCAATGCGGCTTCACAGCCTGCATGACCGCCGCCCACAACGGCAATATCTATGGTTTCTGCTTCGTACATGATCTATTTTCACCTCTATTTGGAGTTTATTTACTTCCACATGAATTTCCATTGTACCATTTTATGAGAAAAACCCCCGGAATGCAAGGATTTTCGAGGGTTTCTCCAAAAAAAACATATTTTACGCCTCTGCGGGCTTTTTGCCTGCCTCCAGTTTTTTCATGGCGTTCTTAAACTGGTAAGCGAACATAATGGCTGTGGTAGTCACAGCGATGAAGTCTGCCACGGGTTCCGCAAGAAAAACGGCTCTGTCTTTCTGCTCCAGAATGGCAGGCAGAATATAAATCAAAGGAATGAGCAGGATAATCTTTCTGTAAACCGCCAGGAACAGAGATGTTTTGGCATTGCCGATGGCAATGAAAGTCTGCTGGCAGGCAATCTGGATGCCGAAAATACCAGAGAGTGCCATATAATGCCGCAGTGCCCAAGCTGTGTAGGTAAGGAGCTGTTCATCCCCCGTAAACATAGACGGAATCAGACGAGGGAATACCATACAGATTGCCCACAGTATCAGAGAATAAGTCAGGCAATACCGCAGCAGCAGACGGAAGGTCTGACGCACACGGTCTGCGTTGCCTGCGCCGAAATTATACCCTGTAATGGGCTGTGCCCCCTGGGTAAAGCCCTGGAGCGGCAGCATGGAAAACTGCATGATGCTGGTCAAAATACTCATGGCGCCTACGGCAATATCCCCGCCATAACGATACAGAGAGGAATTGAAGCAAACGCTGATGGCGCTTTCCGTTGCCTGCATGATAAAGGGGGACATTCCCAGCAGCAGACAAGGCCCCACCACAGAACCTTTCAAGCGGAAATACTTTTTCTGCAGTTTCAGTATGGTTTTCTTCCCTGTCAAAAAGCGCAGTACCCAGATAGCGGAAACTGCCTGAGAAATGATGGTGGCAAGAGCCGCACCTTTGACACCCATATGGAAACCGAAAATAAAAATGGGGTCCAAAACGATGTTGATGATGGCACCAATGACAACGGTAGCCATACTGATTTTGGCAAAGCCCTGTGCAGTGATGAAGGCATTCAGACCCAAGGCAAACTGTACGAAAATAGTACCCAGCGTATAAATGCGCATATAGTCCATGGCATAGCCGATGGTATTTTCACTGGCACCGAATGCCATCAGAAGAGGCTCCGCAAACATACGGAAAAACACCGTCAGTATCAGCGCGATGATGATGAGCATGATAAAGCTGTTGCCCAATGTATAATGTGCTTCTTCGTTATCGCCTCTCCCCATGAGTACGGAAGCACGTGGGGCGCTGCCCATACTCACCAGCGCCGCAAAAGCTGTGATGAGCATGATGATGGGCATGCAGACCCCTACCCCTGTTAATGCCAATGCCCCAATGCCAGGAATATGCCCGATATACATACGGTCAACCACATTATAAAGCACATTGACCACCTGCGCGGTGATAGCAGGAATGGCTAACTGTCTTAATAACGTTTTGACATTTGCCGTACCCAGTACGTTATCCTGTCCAGATGGGTTCATATGTTTCTACCTTCTTTCCTTTATTTTCCCAAACAGAATTTGGTGAAGATGCGATCGATGATTTCCTCATCGGCTACGTCGCCGGTGATTTCCCCTAATGCCCGGCTGGCGTCCTGCAAGTCCATGGAAATGAAATCCTCGGGCATACGGGTGCCGATGGTCACAAGACACCGTTCCATGGCTTCTTTTGCCTGATAGAGCGCGTTTTTATGACGGGTATTGCCCAAAAGAGCATCATCTGCCGTTGCGGTCTGACCGCTGAAGAACAATGTCTTAATGGCATCGATAAGGGCATCAAAGCCGGTATTTTCCTTGACGGAAACGAACAGAATCTGTTCCTTTGGCACGAACTGTTCCAGTTCTTCCAGAGAAAGTTTCTGTTCCAAATCGGATTTATTCAGCATAACGATGCTGTGTTTTCCCTGAATGAAGGACAAAATCTCTCTGTCCTCTGCTTCCAGCGGACGGGAGGCATCCAGCATCATGAGAATCAGGTCTGCCTGTTCCGCATAGGCTTTGGATTTTTCCACGCCCATTTTTTCCACCACGTCCCCTGTTTCACGGATACCTGCGGTGTCTACGATTTTCACGGGGATGCCGTCGATGTTGATATATTCCTCTACGGTGTCACGGGTGGTACCGGGAATATCTGTAACGATGGCACGGTCTTCTTCCAAGAACCAGTTCAAAAGAGAGGATTTGCCTACGTTTGGCTTGCCCACGATAACAGTCTGCAAGCCTTCCCGGAGGATTTTTCCTCTGTCTGCCCCTGCCAGCAGTTTTTCCATACGGGCAAGGAGTTTCTTTGCGCCCTGCTCCATGGAATCGTAAGTTTCTTCTTCGATGTCATAGTCTGGATAGTCAATGACAGCTTCGATGGAAGCAATCATGTCAATGATTTCCTGACGCATCTGACGAACTTCTGTTTTCAGTCTGCCTTCCAGCTGGTTCACCGCCGCCTGACGGGACAATTCTGTTTTGGACTGAATCAGGTCAATGATGGCTTCCGCCTGGGTCAGGTCGATACGACCGTTCAAAAAGCCACGTTTTGTGAACTCACCGGGTTCTGCCAGTCTGGCACCGGCGTTCAACAGTGCCTGAAGGACACGCTGGGTCACCAGAAAACCACCGTGGCAGTTCACTTCCACAATGTCTTCTTTTGTATAGGTATGAGGTGCTTTCATAACAGAAACCAGCACTTCGTCAATGACTTCCCCGTCGGGGCCGTCGGTAATCTTCCCATAGGAAAGGGTGTGGCTGGGTTTTTCCGTCAGTTTCTTTTTGCCCTGGAAAATGGTGTCCGCCAAAGCGATGCAGCCATTCCCGCTCATGCGGACGATGCCGATGCCGCCGCTGCCCAGTGGTGTGGAAATGGCAGCAATGATGTCGTCCAGAAAATTTGCCTGCTGCAGCATAGATAAATCCCCTTTCTTTTCCATTTGTAGAAAAAGGCGTCCGCAGGGTATCTCCCCGTCGGCCGCCTTCTTTTGTAAAGTTTATGCTTCTGCTTTTTCCATTCTTTCCGCTCTTTCGTGTCTTTCGCCACGTTCCATTTTTCTGGAATCTCTAGGCTGACCGTTTTTGCCCTTCAGAGCAATAACGACATTACGGAAAGGTTCTTCCCCTTCGCTGAATGTTGTCACATAGCGGTCATTCTGCAGTGCAGAATGGATGATTCTTCTTTCATAAGGGTTCATAGGTTCCAGCACCACATTTTTTCTGGTGTGTTTTACCTTTTTCGCCAGGTTGAACGCCAGTGTTTCCAGTGTTTCTTTTCTTCTCTGGCGGTAGTTTTCTGTATCCAGCATCACGCTGATGTAAGACGCGCTGTTTTTGTTCACAACCAGGTTTACCAGGTACTGCAGAGCGTCCAGTGTCTGACCTCTTTTGCCGATGAGAATCCCCATATCATCACCAGTCAGGTCAACCAGCAGGTGTTTATCCTGCATTTTTGTTTCGATCTTGATGATCAGTCCCATGGACAGGAATACTTCGCGCAGGAAGTTTTCTGCCGCTTTTTCGGGATTGAAGTTTTTCTTTACCAGTACAACGGCATCTTTGCCGCCGAACATACCCAGAAAGCCTTTGGAGCCTTCTTCAATAACGGTAATGGTGACCTCGTCTTTTTCCGCCTGCAGTTCTGCCAGTGCAGCTGCAACGGCTTCGTCGATGGTCTTACCGGATTTTCTGATTTCGTCCATTTCTTACAACGCCCCCTCAGCCAGTTTCTTTCTATAGAATTTCTGCAGGAAGATCTGCTGCAGAATACCGAAGATGTTACTGATTGTCCAGTATACACCCAGACCTGCAGGCACCTGCAGGCAGAAGAATGCCATCATGATGGGCATGAAATACAGCATCATTTTGTTCATGCTCTGTGTCATGGCTGCTGCCTGATCATTTTCCGCGCTTGCGGTGGTGTTCATCAGGGATGTCATGACTTTAGACTGCAGGAATGTGGTCACACCTGCAACGATGGGCACGATGACGCTGGGGAAACTCAGACCACACTTACTTACCAGTGGAATGGTCAGGAATGTTTCGATATTGTTCTTTGTATCCAGCAGAGGCAGCAGTGCATTGCCGCTGTCGCCCAGAACGCCCAGAATGGTGTTCCAGTCGTCTGCTTTGATATTTGCTACCAGCATAACAACGTCATTGACATTGCTCAGGTCCAGTGTACCCAGGTTTTTATAAGTATCTACCAGATCCTGTGCATAAGGTGTGAAAGCTTCCATACGCAGCGCCGCGGGAATCTGGATGATGGCGTTGGCGATGTCTGTATAGTTGTTGCCGATGACATCAACGTAAACATAAGCGTTCTGGAAGATGTAGTACAGCGCGTACAGGATAGGAAGCTGGATCAGCATAGGCAGGCAGCCGCCCATGAGGTGTACGCCGTTTTTCTTCTGGAAGTCCTGCAATTCCAGCGCCATTCTCTGCTGAGACATGGTGTCGGTCTTGCCTTTGTATTTATCTCTGATTTTGTTCATCTCCGGCTGGAGCTGCTGCATCTTAAAGGAAGATTTCTGCTGCTTCATCATCAGAGGGAACAAGATAAGTTTCACGATTAATGTAAAAACGATGATGGCAATACCCAGCGCGCCTGCACTGACACTGCCGTAAATGCCGTTAAAGAGCATGTTATAGATTTTGCCAAGAACGATGGCAATGGGTTCGAAAATACCCGGTTCTCGCACCATACGCATGGTGGACAACAACATCAATTCATTCACTTTTTTGCCTCCTTACAACACCAAACATGAGAATTTTTCTGCACTTTTCAAATCAAGTGCGGTCAAAACAAAAAATCAAGGCACCGGATCATAGCCGCCTTCATGAAAAGGATGGCACTTCAATAACCGCCGCACCGCAAGATAGCCGCCCTTTAAGGCACCATACTTCTGGATGGCTTCATAGGCGTATCTGGAACAGGTGGGGGTAAAACGGCAATGGGGCCCGATATAAGGGGAGATCCCCAGCTGATACAAACGAATGAGAAACAAAAATACTTTTTTTACCATACGAACATATCATCTCACTTTTTTTCCGCTTCCTCCGGGCAGAAGAAATTATGTTTTTTCATCAAATGACGCAGAGAGTCCTGCACTTCCCAATAAGAAGCTTCGTTGCAGGATACCCGGGCGATGACCACGATGTCATAGCCTCTTTTGAGCTCTGCTTCCATACTGCGGTAACTTTCCCGGATCAGGCGGGTCACATGGGAGCGGACAACACTCTTGCCGACTTTTTTGCTGACGGAAATGCCCAGACGGTTTTCCGATGTGCCGTTTTTGATGATATACATCACCAGACGGCGATTGGCAAAAGATCTGCCCTTATGATATACATAGCGAAACTGAAAATTCTTTTTCAGGGATTGTGTAAAAAGCATGGTCATCCAGCTCCCTTCCCGATTTGCCTAAAAAAAATTTTTCCAATGACGAACAAAAGGCCACATTCTGCGGCCTTAATTTACTCTTGGTATCATCGAAAATTATGCGGACAGTACTTTTCTGCCTTTTCTTCTTCTTGCAGCCAGCACTTTTCTGCCGTTTGCAGTTCTCATTCTTTTTCTGAAGCCGTGTTCTCTGCTTCTCTGTCTTTTCTTGGGCTGAAATGTCATTTTCATTATACATGCACCTCCTTTGTCCTTGCAGGGTTTTAACGCCCTTTTTACGAGCACTGCTACTATTATAGTGAAAAAGCAAGTCCCCGTCAAGAAAAAAATATCCGCTACAAGGGGAATTTACGGCTTTTTTTCCATTTTCCACAAAAAATTGTACGAAATTCCATACAGAAAAAAGTACATTTGGAACTCTTTGGGACTTTTTGTTCTATATATTGTAATTAACCCGATTTTTTTCTCTGTGTTCTAATTCTATAAAAAATACAGAAAAAATATGGACTATCAAAAAACGGACTGCTGTTTTTGTGTGATTTTCCGTTTTTTTGACAAAAAAATCACAAGTTGTGCCATTTGCTTTTTTGGCTAAAATCAGACTTTTCCACAATTCAGTCCATTTTTTCATTGCGGTTGTGGATAACTTTTGTTATACTGAAAGACAGAATCAAAATGAGATGTGCCTCCGCGGCAGGCAGCTGTCTTGACGTACCGAATACCAAAAGGGAAACAGAGAGCTGTTTTTTTGTCTGAAAATTTGCCGAAAAAAACCGTCCTGCATTGGCGGAACTTGCAAAAAAGGGGCTCCCTTTGACGACAGCGGCAGGATTTTTGTCCTTTTTTTCAGCTATTCCACAATTTCCACGTCTCTTTCCAGAAAGTTATCCACAAGCTGTTGATAACCCTGTGTATAACTTTTGTGAGCTGTGGATTTTCTGCGGATGAAAAAAATATGGTTTGCATCAAAAGACCGAAATTTCCATTTTTTCGGGATTGTGTAAAACAACGGGACTGTTTTTCCACACCGCTGTGTATAAAAAATGAAATGTGTTGTCCATACACAGGGAAAAAACAGGGGACTGTGGGCAAATGAAAAAGTTATCCACAGCATCGGAACATCGGATTTTTGAAAAAGAAATGTAATAGGAGGATTGTTTATGGACATCAACCAATCTTGGAACGCGGCTTTGAAGCTCATCGAACAGGAAATTTCCTCATCCATCGGTTTTGAAACCTGGATTCTGCCCATTGTGCCTGTGGGCATCGACGGCAGCCGTTTTCTGCTGCAGGTCAGTGACAACGTCTGTAAGGAAATTCTGGAAAAACGTCATCTGACCCTCATTCGCAGCGCTCTGAAGAACGTGACGGGCATCAATTACGACATCGTTATCCTGACAGAAGGGGAAAAAACTCCCGTGCATACCACGGCAGAAGTGAAAAAGGAAGAAAGCGGCGATGTGGCGCGGAATCTGAATCCCAAGTATGTATTCAGCTCTTTCGTGGTAGGCAACAGCAACCGTATGGCTCACGCGGCATCCCTTGCCGTTGCCGAATCTCCGGCAAAAGCCTACAACCCTTTATTTTTGTACGGAAACTCCGGGCTGGGCAAAACCCACCTGATGCATTCCATTGCCCAT
>CATZIM010000002.1 GCA_958420075.1 uncultured Clostridia bacterium
TGCGGATACTTATTTCCCCAATCTGGATGAAAAACCGGAATGGACACTGACAGAAAAAGGGGAAGTACAGGAAGAAAATGGCGTGAAATTCTCTTTTGATATTTATGAACAGAAATAAAAAGTGGTATTTTCCGGAAGTGGACAGCGCAGAGAAAATCCAAAACCAGCCAGAGGAGCAAAAGGGCAAAGGCTATCCTTGCCCCTGCTGCGGCTGTTTGACCTTACCTGTACCGCAGAAAGAAGCGGTGGCTTATGTTTGCCCGGTTTGTTTCTGGGAAAACGATGTGTTCATACAGTCGAAAACAGAACCTAGCGACGAAAACCATAGCATGACCTTGGCAGAGGCGAGGGAGAACTTCCGGCAGTTTGGAGCATGCTGTGAACAGATGCTGCCATATGTGCGAAAGCCTTTTCCGGAGGAAATGCCAAAAGACCATTAACAGGAGCGGAGAAAGGGGCGGATTTGTATGTTGACCATTTATATTCATCGGAAAAAAGTGGCGGATATCATTTGTATGGTGTATGCCCTGATGTTTACCAATTTGCTGAATTACTGCAATCTCATACGTGCACGCACATACGACCCCAAATGGGCATATGCGGCTTTTGGATTGATTGCCGTGTATTTTCTGGTGCTGTATATCTTCACCCAGATTTGCGACTGGAAGATGGCAGCCATCAATTTGGTGGTATTGATTGTGGCGCTGTTCATCCGCAATGGATTTGGCAGATTTTTCCTTTTCCTTGGAGCGCCGGATTTTGCATCTGTACTGTTTATGATCTTTATCCTTTGCCATCGGGGGCATGAAGCAAAGAAAAAGGTAAGCTGTTTCTCTGAATCGGAACAAGAATGAAATAAAAATAAAATAGCCGGAATCCTTACATATAAAGGATTCCGGCTGTTTTTGTTTTTTAGAATGTGTCAGGATGGTGTCCGCCCCATCCTGTCTGGGGCATGCACATCAGACGGGACATGTCCTCAGGAGAAATGGTGAAATCGAAAACATCCAGATTTGCTTTCATGCGTTCCGCGGAACCGGATTTGGGCAGAGGCAATACCTGATTGTCCAGGGCAAAACGCAGACAGATCTGGGCAGGTGTTTTGCCGTATTTTTCCGCCATTTCCAGTACCAGAGGGTCTTCCAGTACACGGGTACGGCCCAGAGGGCTCCACGCTTCCACCAGAAGTCCCTGCTGCTGGGAGTAGTGGACTGCATGTGCCTGGCAATACCCGGGATGGTATTCCAGCTGGTTCACCATGGGGGTGATTTCCGCTTCTTTCATGAGGGGCATCAGATGGTGAGGCAGGAAGTTGCTGACACCGATGGAACGGATGACGTTTTCTTTGTAAAGCTTTTCCAGGGCGCGCCATGCGGACAGGTCTTTTTCCTGCCATTTGTCACGGTCTGTTTCGGGCATGGGCCAGTGGAGCAGACAAAGATCCAGATAGTCTGTTCCTAAGTCTTTCAGAGAATTTTCTACGCTTGCCATAGTGGCATCATAGGACAGATCATCACGCCATACCTTTGTGGTCAGGAAAATGTCTTTTCTGGCAATGCCGGAAGCAGCCATGCCTGCGCCTACTTCTTTTTCGTTCATATACATCCGCGCAGTATCCAGATGGCGATAACCTACGGAAAGGGCTGTTTCCACAATGCCCTGGGCAGATTGGTCGATGACTTTATAAGTGCCGAAACCCACTTTGGGGATTTTGACGCCGTTATATAATGTAAAGTATTCCATGATTCATTTCCTCCTTATTTCTGCTGAAGCTCCAGCGCTTTTTCCAGCAAATATTCTCTTTTGTTGTGTTCCGGTTCATGCAGGACATCCTCCAGCAGCAGTCCAAGGGTTTCCCCTACGGCTTTTCCGGCGGGAATGCCTGCGTCCATGAGGGCTTTGCCGTCCATTTCCAGCATTTTCAGATTCAGACAATCCCCGTCAGCAAGGACTTTTACAAGGATTTCCCTTGCTGTCTGCACAGCGGATTTGTCCTGTAAGATTTCCTGTAAAATGAACAGGTTTTCCGTTAGTTCTACCCCTAAAATCCCTGCCAGTTTCCGCACTTCGTAAGGCGTTTGGGGGATGGGCTGGGATAAATGCCGCAGATAGGTTTGAATCTGTTTGGCTGTGGCGTTGTCAAATTTCAGTTTTTTGCAGAAAGTCTTTGCCTCGGCTTCTGTGAAAGATTGCAGCACCAGCGTCCACCGCAGAGGGGCGGAAACGGGAGCGGCTTTCAGCTGGGGCACCAAGGTTTCGCCCAACGCCGTCAGACGTTTGTCCAGCAGATTGTCGATGTGGGGCAAAAGACCGCTTGAGAGCAGTAGGGACAGCTTTTCTGGAAATGGAGATTTCCAGAGTTTGTCCAGCTCCTCGTGGATGCGCTCTACACTGATTTTTTCAATGAGTGCGGCGTTTTCCTGCAATGCGGTGTAAGTGGCATCATCCACCTGAAAGCCAAGCTGTGCCGCAAAACGGACGCACCGCAGCATTCGCAGAGCATCCTCCTGGAATCGCTTGGCAGGCTCGCCTACGCCGCGGATGAGAGAACGGCTGATGTCCTCCTGTCCGCCAAAGGGGTCACGGAATCCTTCGGCAGGGTGGTAGGCAATGGCGTTCATGGTGAAATCCCGCCGCAAAAGGTCCTCCTCCAGATTGGATGTGAAAGAAACCTCGTCGGGATGTCTGCCGTCAGCATAGTCCCCGTCAATGCGGTATGTGGTGATTTCGTAATTGGTTTTGTTCAGAACAACGGTGATGGTGCCGTGCTGAATACCTGTGTCAAAGGTGTGGGAAAATAACGCCTTTGTCTGCTCCGGCAGAGCAGATGTGGTGATGTCCCAGTCCTGGGGGATGCGCCCAAGGATGGAATCCCGCACACAGCCGCCTACAATGTAGGCTTCGTAACCGCCGTTGTTGAGGGTTTGCAGAAGGGCGTTCACGTCCTCCGGCAGTGTGATTTGTTTTGTCATGTAAAAACCTCATTCCGGTTGTAAAAATTCTGTTTTGCCGTTACAGTATATCATATTCTAAGGGAAAATCAAAAATTTTTTTGGGATTTTCGGGAAAAAAGAGTTGACATGCCTTCGGCAGCGTGATATTATATTTTACGCAATCAAAATAACATATGCGCCCTTAGCTCAGTTGGTAGAGCAACTGACTCTTAATCAGTGGGTCCAGGGTTCGAGTCCCTGAGGGCGCATCATTCATAAAAGGCAGCGTTTTTCGACTTCGCGTCGGGGGGCGCTGTTTTTTTGCTTACCTGTAAGCCATGCGCAGCTCAGGGAGAAAGCCGCGGGAGCATATTTATATGGTCCCGCGGCTTTTTTCATGAGATGCATAGGGCGTCAGCCCACAACCGAAGTACTCGAAGAGTACTGAGGTTGTGCATGGCTTACAGGTAAGAGGTGCAAGAGAAGGAGGGCGACAGCCTACAACCGAAGTGCTCGGAGAGGACTGAGGTTGTTATGGCTTACAGGTAAGATACGAAAGAGAAGGACGGGGACATTTATGTCAACTTTGCTTTTTTTACGGGCTGCATAGGGCGTCAGCCCGCAACCGAGGCATTTTCAATGCCGAGGTTGCGCAAGGCTTACAGATAAAAGGTGTCAGAGAAGTGAGCGTCAGCCCCCTTTTCCCACTCCTTTCATATTTTCCCCCTCCCCGCCATAAACTGATACAGAGAAATTTTTCGGGAAAAAGGATTGGGGGAAGGATTTTATGGAGGATACATACGGGAAAATCTTGTGGGAGGGCTACGGTCTGAAGTATTACGGCGGTACCCGTACCCGCACGGGGCTTATCTGTAAAACAGATGTGGGACTGAGAGAATTGAAGAAGGCACGGAGCCGCCGGGAAGACCTGCTTTTTGCCCATGAGGTGAAAACCTGCCTCTACCGCAACGGCTTTTCTGCCCTTTCTCTTTTTTATACAGCACAGGACGGACAGCCTTTTTTTGCTTGGGACGGCAATCTTTATCTGCTGGAAAACCCCATGCCTACCAAGGGTCTGGAGGAGGATAAGGCGGAGGATTTTGTGTCTGGGGCAGCCCTTATGGGACAGATGCACCGGGCAGCGGCAGGCTTTCCGGCACAGGAAGGACAGGAGGAACGACCGGCTTTGTGGCAGCGGCGGTATCGGGAATTTGTGAAGATTCGCAGACACATGGAACGGCAGGGGAAGTATTCCCCCTTGGATTTGCTGGTCATGCGCCATTACAGCACTTTTGCGCCCCGGGCACAGGAAGCCTTGAAGGCTTTGGAAAATGGCGGCTACCAAGATATTGCCCATGGGCAGAAGCAGGCTGGTACTTTTTGCCACAACCAGTTCAAAGGGAGCAATCTGTGCCGGAAAGAAGACGGCAGTCTGTGGGTAGGGGGCTTTGAACAGTGTACCGGGGATATTTTCGCAGTGGATTTGGCGGCGTATCTGCGGCGGTTCTGGCGGAAGGTGCCCGATGAGCGGGAAAAACTGGCAGAAGTGCTGGCGGCTTACGAAGGGGAGCGACCCATGGCAGAGGCAGAACGGAAGCTTTTGGTGCCTTTGACAGCCTTTCCAGAAAAATTCCTGCGGCTGGTGCATGGGTCCTATAACCGCCGGAGGGTCTGCGTTTCTCCCGCCATGGAGGAACGTCTGGCAGATGCGGCGGCGGAAGAAAGCCAAATGGGCGACCTTTCACAAGCCTTGGAAAAGCTTTTTTGAGAATTATCAGAAAAAAGGGGCGTAAGGCAAGCAGTCTTCAGAAGGAAATGTCATTGATGGAGTTATGTAAAAATAAGAAAATCGTAAAAATTTTGGCTTTCTTTGTTTTCTGATGAAGAAGCCCCTAACTTTGCGCCCTCAATTTCTCTTGCAACTTCGGGAAGAAACGTATAAAATGAGACTAAGACAGTCTGCAAATCATTCCCCGAAGGAGGAGAAACGGTATGAAGGACTATCATTTTGAAAATGACAATAAAGAATTCGACACCACCATACGGTTGGATCATATAAACGAAAAAGTAAAAGAACTGGAACAGAATCAGACAGACGAGGACGATTTGGGGGACAAGGATGAGTTCCTCAACGCCTTTGAATCGGAAAAATTTGAAGATCCCCTGCCCATGCAGCCGGCGGAGGAACCAGTGACATTCGTCACACGAGAACCCAGAAAACAGCCTGTCTATGACGGAGGAGAACCTCCCAGAGGTCCCAAAGACGAGGACGATGAGGAGGACGAGCCTTTCTGGAACAAAAAGACCATTGGCCTCATCACCATTGCCGCTCTTGTGGTACTGGGCATCTGCTTTGGACTGGTGAAAATGCTGTTTTTCTCCAATCCGCTGGATACAGCAACAGAAGCCGCGCCTATGCTGGTAACAGAAGTGCTGGATGAGGAAGAACTGCTGGTCTATGACATCAATGAAGCCAAACAAAAGACTGTGAACCTGATGCCGGAAACGGTGGTTTATAACGAAGATGAGGTGCAGATACAGCCGGACATCATACAGATGGGCGATCTGCTCATGATACAGATGGATCAGGACGGCGAATTTGCCGTGACCATTTCTTATGACGAAAGCATCAAGAAAGAGGAAATCACCGGGCTGAAAGCCGATACTTCCGCCAAAGAATTACAGGGCGAAGACCGCTCTTTTGCCTATGACAAAAAGACCATTTTCTACTACGACGAGGAGGAAATCCGCCCCGAGGACATCGAAAGCTGTGATGTGCTGGAAATCAGCGGCATCGGCGATGTGGTATGGTCTGTAAAAGTATTGGAATATCACGGTTATATCACCGTGGAAAATACCCAGAACATCAAAAACGGCACCTTTACATTGGATGAGGAAGAAGCCGTGCCCCTCAGCGATGTGGAAAAAATCGCTGTGAAAGAAGGCACCCATTCCATCACCATCAAAGGGGACAACATCGAAAGCCGCACAGACAGCGTGCTGGTGCAGGCGGGAGAAACGACAGTCTATGACCTGTCCAAAGCCCAGCAGAAAATGGGCGTTCTTGCCATCAATGCCAATGTTTCCGATTATAAGCTTTACATCAACGGCGCGCTGGTGGACAGCAGTCAGCCTTCCGTACTGCCCTTTGGGGAATACGATGTGGTAATTCTGAAAAATGGCTACAAAGAATGGAGCCAGACTGTGACACTGAATCAGGATGCCGTCAGCGTGAATGCCCAGCTGGAGGCAGAAGAACAGCTGGCAACGGTGGTCATCAACTGCAACGAAGCAGACGCCAATGTATTCATCAACGGTGAGGAAAGGGGCACTGCGCCTTTACAGGTGACACTGCCTTATGGCACTTATGAAGTGGAAGTGTTCAAAGACGGCTTCACTTCTTATCACCAGACTGTCCAGATTCAGAGCAGTGTGGTGCACATTTCCGCAACATTAGGTTAAACCCTCTTTTTTGCGGCAGACCATGCCGAAAACTGCCGCAGCAGGAGAGGATACAGCATAGACAAACAAAGACAAAGAACAAAGGGAGGAATCAAATTGGATCACATGGAAAGATACCATCAGTGGCTGGCAGATCCTGCCATTGACGAAGCAACAAAAGAAGATCTGCGGAAAATCGCCGCAGACGAAAAGGAAATCAAAGAACGTTTTTACAAAGATCTGGAATTTGGTACAGGCGGTCTGCGCGGAATCATTGGGGCAGGCAGCAACCGTTTGAACCGTTACACCGTAGGCCGTGCTACACAGGGTCTGGCAAACTACATCCTCAAAGAAGGCACACAGGACAAAGGCGTAGCCATCGCTTATGACTCCCGCCATATGTCCCCCGAATTTGCCCAGATCGCAGGTCTGGTACTGGCAGGCAACGGCATCCGTGCTTATGTATACCCTTCTCTGCGTCCCACACCCATGCTGAGCTTTGCTGTACGGGAACTGGGCTGCACAGCTGGTATCGTTATCACAGCCAGCCATAACCCCCCCGAATACAACGGCTACAAAGTTTACTGGGCAGACGGCGCACAGGTTGTTGCACCCAGAGATAAAGACATCATCGCAGAAGTAAACGCTGTGGCAAGCTTCGGCGAAATCAAAGAAATGGCAATGGACGAAGCACAGGCAAAAGGCCTGTTCCAGTATATTTCCGAAGATGTGGACAACGCTTTTGACGCTAACGTACTGGCACAGCGTCAGGCACCCGAAATCATCGAAGAAATGGCAGACGACCTGAAAATCGTTTACACACCTATCCATGGCTCCGGTAACCTGCCCGTGCGCAGAGCATTGGAAAAAGCAGGCTTCCATCAGGTATATGTGGTAAAAGAACAGGAAATGCCCGACTCCGATTTCACAACTGTTGGTTATCCCAACCCCGAAGACCCGAAGGTATTCGTGCTGGCACAGAAACTGGCAGAAGAAAAAGGCGCGGATATCATTGTGGGTACTGACCCTGACTGTGACCGTGTAGGCGCAATGGTTCGCAATGACAAAGGCGAATATGTGGTGCTGACAGGCAATATGACCGGCGCACTGCTGACAGAATACATCCTGTCCCAGAAGAAAGCAAAAGGCACACTGCCCGCAAACGGCGCAGTCATCAAAACCATCGTAAGTACAGAAATGATTCGTCCTATGTGCGAAGCTTACGGCGTGGAACTGATGGACGTGCTGACAGGCTTCAAATTCATCGGTGAAAAAATCAAAGGCTTTGAAGAAACCGGTAGCCATTCCTATATTTTCGGTTTTGAAGAAAGCTACGGCTGTCTGGCAGGCACATATGCCAGAGATAAAGACGCTGTTGTGGCAACACTGCTCATCTGCGAAATGGCAGCTTACTACAAGAAACAGGGCATGACACTGTATGATGGCTTGATGGCGCTGTATGAAAAATACGGTTACTATCGTGAAGGCGTAAAATCTCTGACCATGAAAGGTCTGGACGGCGTAGAAAAAATCCAGAAAATCATGGCTTCCTTCCGTGCGGAAACTCCCGCGGCATTCGCAGGCGTAGCTGTGGAATGGGCAAAAGATTATAAGACACAGGTATTCAAAAATCTGAAAACAGGGGAAGAAACCACAAGCCCTCTGCCTGTTTCCGACGTGGTTTACTACACACTGGCAGACGGTTCTTGGATTTGTGTACGTCCTTCCGGCACAGAACCCAAACTGAAATTCTATATCGGCGTAAAAGGCGATTCCCTGGCAGATGCGCAGGCGAAAATCGACGCTCTGGAAGCAGATATTGACGCAAAAGTAGCGGCAGTATAATTTAAAAATGAAAACAGGCTCTTAAAAAGAGCCTGTTTTTTTGTAGGAGGGGAAACGATGGCTGATTTTGTGAATCTCACAGCGGAAAATCTGGAAACGGAGCATCTTTGTTGTATCATCCGCACCAAAACAAAGCATCCCGGCGTGGAAGCGAAACGGAAATGGCTGGCAGAACGGCTGAAAGAGGGGCATGTGTTTCGGAAACTGGATGTGAAAGGAACGGTCTTTATAGAATATGCCCCTTTGGAGAAAGCATGGGTGCCTGTGGAAGGGGAAAATTATCTGTATCTCTACTGTCTGTGGGTGCTGGGAGAATATCGCGGCAAAGGCTATGCCAAGGAACTGCTGGAATATGCCATCAACGACGCCAAGGCAAAAGGAAAATCCGGCATCTGCATGCTAGGGGCAAAGAAGCAGAAAGCGTGGCTTTCCGACCAAGCTTTTGCTAAGAAATATGGTTTTGTGTCTGTGGATACCACAGAAAGCGGCTATGAACTGCTGGCGCTTTCCTTTGATGGTACCTACCCTCATTTTGCGGCGCAGGCAAAGGCGGAGAAAATAGAAAGTCAGGATTTGACCATTTATTATGATATGCAGTGTCCTTTTGTCTGTCAGACCGTGGAGAAACTGCGGGAATATTGCGACGAAAACCAGATACAGGCGGATTTTGTGGAGGTGGATACCTTGGAAAAAGCAAAACATTTGCCTTGTGTGTTCCAGAACTGTGCAGTGTTTTACAAAGGCAAATTTGAAACGGTGAATCTGCTGGATGTGAAGGCATTGCAGAAACTATTGAAATAAAGACAAAAAAAGCCGAAATCCTTAGGCAAAGGGGTTTCGGCTTTTTTTATAGCTATGCAGTTTTTATGGGCTAATCCGGTAATGCCCCACAATGTCATGGCGTTTTTCCAGAATATCCTGTTCATAAGCGGACTGGAAAGGGTCGTTGTGGTGGATGACATAGGGAATCCCCTTGTCATTGCGCTGGTCGGACACCATACCGATGTGGTTGGAAAATATCACAATATCGCCGCCCTGCCACTGGTCGATTTGGGAAATGTCCGTTGTCAGAGGGATGGCGGTATGGGCAAAGTACACTTTCAGATTGCGGACGCGGCGAAAGTCAATGTTGGGGTTGGGTTCCTCAATGTCATATTCCTCCGGATGGGCGGCAATGTCCTCCGCCACAAGTTCTTTCAGGTCATAGCCTGCGGATAACATGGCGTTTGCGATGACGTCGGTGCAGACACCATAGCCGTCGTCGGGATAGCCCGTTTCGTAATACTTGCTTTTGTATCGGGGCTGGGTGGCAATGTAGGCCCGTGCGCCCTGCAAAAGGTCTGTCTGGTCGTCTATGCCGTCTCCGTCTTTGTCTGTCTGGCTGTGAAAATCGGCAATCTGAAAATCCCCGTTTGTTTTGGCGTTGACGGGGGCACTGCTGGTGCCGAGAAAGTAAAAACGGCAGAAAAACAGGACGCAAGCCAAAACCACCGCCAGTATCAGCAGGAAGATGGTTCTTTTTTTCATGGAATCCCTCCTGAATGCAAAAAACTGCCCGGGGTGAGAGCTGTTTTGGTTCCCCGAGCAGTTATTTTTTTACCGATATGCTTTCTTGTAAATCGCCAGACAGTCTTCAAAAGGCATGTCCGCAGGGTCTACCTGGAACAGACCGCCCATGGTTTCATACGCCATTTTGGTATACATTTCCAGATCTTCTTCTTTGATGCCGTAATCGGACATTTTCAGGTCGTCCACATGGCAGGCAACTTTCAGATCGTGGAGGGCATCTACGAAATCTATGGCTTTTGTTGCGTCTGTTTTGCCCAATGCTTTTGCCATGGCGATCATGCGGTCGTCAACCACACCACGTTCCGCCCAGTAGGTGTAGTATGCTTCGCAGAGCATAATCAGACCAGCGCCATGTTCCAGTTTGGGATTTTTGCCGCTGAGAGGATGTTCCATAGCGTGTTCGGAAGTACATCCGCCGATGCTTTCGCTCATGCCGGAAAGGGTGTTTGCCAGCGCCACATCTTCTCTTGCTTCCTTGTCGCTGCCGTCGTTGACAGCTTTGGCAAGGCTCTTGCCGATAAGCTCGATGGCTTTGAGGGCATAAAGGTCATTGATGGGGTTGGTGTAGCGGTTGATGTAGCCTTCGGTGCTGTGGAACAGGGCGTCAAATCCCTGATAAGCTGTTAGTTTTTCCGGTACGCTCATCATCAGGTCGGGATCAACGATGGACAGTACAGGGAATGTGCCGTCATAACCGAAACCGATTTTTTCGCCTTCGGGATTGGTGATAACAGCCCAGGGGTCTGCTTCTGTGCCTGTGCCGGCTGTGGTGGTGATGGCAACGATGGGCAGAGGGGTTACGGGAACAGCTTTGCCGCCGCCAGTACCGCCGGAAACGTAGTCCCAGAACTGACCTTCGTTTGTTGCCATAACGGCAATGGCTTTTGCGGAGTCGATGATGGAGCCGCCGCCCAGACCGATAACGAAGTCACAGCCTTCTGCTTTTGCCAGCGCCGCCCCTTCCATAACATGATGTTCTGTGGGGTTGGGCTGGATCTTGTCAAAGATCACATGGGCTACGCCTGCTTTGTCCAGCTGTTCTTCCAGTCGTGCCAGATAGCCATATTTCCGTACGGAAGTACCGCAGGAAATAACGATGAGGGCTTTTTTGCCGGGCAGTTTCTGTTTATGGAGTCTGTCCAGCTGACCGCTGCCAAACAGCACGCGGGAAGGGATATAATATTGAAATTTCATAAGTAGTTGCCTCCTTTCAATTCTGACAAAAGTATACCACAGACGGACAGAAAAGAAAATCCGTGGCCATGGTTTTTACGAGAAAAAATCGTACAAAATCCGCCTGTTTTGGTATACTGAAAAAAAGATGTAACCTTTTGGCGGCGAAATCGTTTTTGAAGTAAAAGGGCAGGAAAGGAGGGGGCTATGGAATCTGACGTATTGCGGGAATTGTACGAAAAATATCACCAGAAAGCGTATTTGTATGTCCTCTCTTTGTGTCGGGACAGGGAAACGGCAGAGGACATTGTCAGTGAGGGCTTTGAGAAGGCTTTCCTGACGGTGGAGGGCTGCCCGGAAGGGTTTTTCTGGTGGCTCTTGCGGGTATGCAGGAATCTCTGGCTGGATACGCTGCGGAAACAGAAGCGGCAGGGGGGAGAAATGCCCGCGGAAATCCCTGTGCCTGAGGACGCCCTTTCCGGTGTGCTGCAAAAAGAGGAAAACCGGCGGCTCTATACTGCCATGAACCGCCTTTCTCCGGCAGACCGGGAACTTCTGATCTGGCATTATTTCGGGGAACTGTCCATCAGGCAGATGGCAGGACTCAGAGGCATTTCGGAAACGGCAGTGAAAACGGCACTGTTCCGCGCCAGAGCCAGACTGAAGCAGAAATTAGGAGGTGAAAAGCCATGACATTTCGGGAACTTTTGGAGAAATACAAAAACCACACCGCAACGCCGGAAGAGAGAAAACAGGTGGAGGCGGAACTGGAAAAATATAATGCCCTGACAGAATATCTGCTGGAACAGGATGTGGACATGGAAGGGGAAGATTTGGCTGGCCAGCAGGAGGAACTGCAAAAAATCGACCGCTCCATGAAAAAACGAGGACGGCGCATCATTGCCATTGCGGTGGTCATTGCCTGCGTGGTCATGGGGGCGCTGACGGCGTTCCAGCCTGCCATCAGTAAGGTCATTTGGTATGACCCAACGGAGCGGAGTATGCAGGAATTTGCTTATGATATTGATTGCCATATGGCGGTTTTGACAGAATTGACTATGCCGGAAGTGCAGGTGGAATCTGTTCTCCCAACGGAGCAGGGATGGGGCAAATATGATTTACAGATACAGCAGCGGGACTGGTCTACGGGGGAATATACATGGCTGAACGGTACGGTCACCAGAGGAAAAATCGAACTCAATCGCAACGCGTATCAGTATAGCATTATGAATGTTTTTTCCAGAGGAACCACGCCTTTTGTGGATGTGGATGGAGAACACAGTGCTATTACGCCATCTGCGGAAGCAAAAGCGGCATTGGCGGATTTGCCGGAATATATGCAAATGGAAGCCTATGTTTCTTTGGGGAAAGACTGGACCATGGAAGAACTGGAAAACTTTGCGGCACAGCAGGAAGGATATCTGGGCTGGGTCGGTGTGCGGACTTCTACAGAGGATCGGCAGCTTTTGCCTTTAATGGGATTTGATGCCGATGAAAGTGGATATGTTTGGAATAATGTGGATGAAGCCTATCCATTTTATGAATTGTCCATGCACGAGGATGTGCCTCTGGCAGAGGCTTGGGAGAAACATTTCCTTGCTCTGCTCCAGTACAGCATCGACCATCAGGATTTTTACGCAAGGCTGAATCAGTCTAACGGGCATGGCGGTATTTGTCAGATGGTACAGGAATATGTAACGGAAAACGGTGTGAAAACCTATGGATTCCTGTATTACGGCACACCGGCGGAAATGCGTAAGCTGCTGGAGAATGAAGACGTGGAAGGAATTTATGTGACGGACTACCAGCTGCGGGTGCCGGGACTGTGAGGAAAAGATAATAAAAAGGCGTATTTCCTTTGGAAATACGCCTTTTTTACATTCTAAAAAATCAAATCACACATTGAAGCGGAACAGAACCACGTCGCCGTCTTTGACAACATATTCTTTGCCTTCAGAGCGAACCAGACCCTGTTCTTTTGCGGCGTTGTAAGAGCCCAGACGCATCAGGTCGTCATAAGCAACAACTTCCGCACGGATGAAGCCACGTTCGAAGTCACTATGGATTTTGCCGGCAGCCTGAGGAGCTTTGGTGCCTTTTGTAATGGTCCATGCACGGCTTTCCTGAGGGCCTGCTGTCAGGTAGCTGATGAGCCCCAGCAGTTTGTAGCTGGCTGCAATCAGACGATCCAGACCACTGCCGTCTACGCCCAGATCTGCCAGAAATTCTTTTTTGTCTGCTTCGTCCAGATCGGAGATTTCTTCTTCGATTTTTGCGCATAATACGAATACTTCGCTGCCTTCTTTGGCTGCGTATTCTCTTACACGCTGTACGTATTCATTGCTTGCGCCGTCGTCTGCCAGATCGTCTTCGGCTACGTTTGCAGCGTACAGCACAGGTTTTGCAGTCAGCAGTGTCAGGCTGTCCACAAAAGCTTTTTCTTCCGGTGTGTCAAATTCTACAGCACGAGCGGAAATGCCCTGTTCCAGTGCTTCTTTCAGTTTCTGGAGCACATCCACTTCTTTCTGGAGGGACTTGTCCGCTTTTGCCATTTTACCTGTTTTTGCAATACGGCGTTCCAGGATTTCCAGATCGGAGAATACCAGTTCCAGATTGATGGTTTCGATGTCACGGATGGGGTCGATGGAGCCGTCCACATGTACCACGTTGGTATCTTCGAAGCAGCGTACTACGTGTACGATGGCGTCTACTTCACGGATGTGGGACAGGAATTTGTTGCCCAGACCTTCGCCTTTGCTGGCGCCGCGCACCAGACCGGCAATGTCAACGAATTCGATGACAGCAGGTGTGGTCTTTGCGGAGTTATACATTTCTGTCAGTTTTGTCAGTCTTTCGTCAGGCACAGTTACGATGCCAACGTTGGGGTCGATGGTACAGAAGGGATAGTTTGCCGCTTCTGCTTTCCCCAGAGTCATAGAGTTGAATAAGGTGCTTTTGCCCACGTTGGGCAGACCTACGATACCCAGTTTCATGTTATTTCTTCCTTTCCAAACGGTTTGCGTGTTCACTGTTAAACATTATAGCCAAAAGCGGTGAAAATGGCAAGAAATACCTTGCTTTCAGCGGAAAAAAGCCCTTTTGACGAAGTCAAAAGGGCATAGGTTTCATTTTTTTCTGCCTTTGAACAGGATCATCAGAAACAGCAGAGCACCAAGGGCTGCTGTCAGGATGGCATAGCCTCTGGCTTCTTCTCTGGTCACATACATGCCTTCTGCCGGTGTTTCTTCCAGCTGACGCATGGCCACACGATAATGTCTTCTGTGTTCTCTTTCCATAAAAATCCCTCCTTGCGGATGTATTGACTTTTTTCTTTATTGTAGCACAAAAGAGCAGCGGTATACAGTTTTTTTGCGGAAAAAACAGCTGGATTTTCCATGGAGCGAAAGCAGTTTTTCGGGGCATGATAAAAGAGAAATGGGGGTGGAAATTTGAAAAAATATGTTGTTTTTCCGCTCTGTTTCCTTCTTTGCGGCTGTGCGGGGCAGCAGACAGCCACCAGTCTGGCGGCAGTGACCCAAAGCCCCAAAGAACGGGCCCAGCAGATACAAAATGCCCTGATGGAAGTTCCCGGAGTCACTGACAGTGCCGTGGTGGTGGCAGGGCATACGGCCATCATCGGGCTGCGCACGGAGGAGAAAGGCTCGGCTTTGGGACGGATCATACAGGAGGCAGAAACAGCTGCCAGAGGTGCTGACAAGCATTTACAGATGGTTTCTGTGACGGCAAACGAAGCCATTGTAGAACGCATGGAGCAGACGGCAGAGGAAGGGGCATAGGAAAAAGGGGAACTTCTCTCCCCTTTTTTCGTATATATAAAAAGACTTTCCAGAAATTGCAAAGAAATCTTAAAGAAGCGGGTCTATGCAATCCAAGGGAAATATGGTAAACTAAACCATAAGATACCATTGGAATACCATTTTTTTGACAAAATATACAATCCCAAAGGAGGTACATACAACATGAAACGCAAAATGGCAATGGCACTGGCTGCTGTTCTGGTAGCAGGCAGTCTGCCTGTGACAGCGTCTGCTGCCACATTTAGTGATATCAACGAAGTGTCCTGGGCATCTTCCACCATCCAGGCAGTATCCGACAAAGGCCTTATCAACGGCTATGAGGACGGCACATTCCGTGCGAAAAACAACGTGACTTACAGCGAAGCTATGGTCATGATCTACAACCTCATGGACAAAACAGGCAATCTGAAAACAAGTGCAACAAATACATTGTCTATTTATCAGTCTGTGCTCAATACATACAAGATCCCCACATGGAGCCAGTCCACAGTGGCTTATGGTCTGTCTGCACAGATCCTCATGGCAGCTGATCTGCCCAAGTTCACTACAAACGGTGTTTCCAATCCTGCAACACGTCAGGATGTGGCTGTGATGTTTGGCCGTGCATTGTCTGAAAAATATGACATTTATGCTGGTACCGGTGTGGATTACAACGACTCTTGGCGCATTTCCGACGAAGCGATGCCTTATGTGGATCTGCTGACCAGACTGGGCATTGTTTCCGGGGATGACAACGGCAACTTCAACCCTACTGCAAACATCACCCGTGCGGAAATGGCAGTTATCATGAACAAGACTTATGATCTGCTGACAAACGAACTTTCCAATACTGGGGAAATCACAGAAATCGTGAACCATGACGGCGATTACTATGACATCGACGTAAAGATGGACAACGGCGAACGGAACAAACTGACCATTTCTGATGACAATATCAGCATTTACAACAAAGACGGCAGCAAAGAAATGCCTATCAGCAGCCTGTCCAAAGGTGACAAAGTCAGCCTGGTATTTGATGGTCTGGTAATTACAAAGATCTATCTGCTGGATGAAGAAGCATCTGCGCAGGTAAAATATGATGTAACCGGCTACATCTATTCTTTGAAGGAAAGCGAAGTTAACTTCGAAAGTGAAAATACCGGGGAAACATCCAAATATAAACTGGATAGCAACTGCACATATTATCTGGATGGCAAGAAAGTAACTCGGAAGGAAATGGAAAATACCATTGATGAAAATTCCGATAAGTATGCTTATGCAGGTCTCATGACCACTACAGAAAATGAAAAAGTAGACGGCAAACGGCAAGATGTGACATATGTAACTGCTATGTATGTGACCATTATGGATGAATACACCCATACAGGAGAAGTGACAGACTTCAGCTCTTCTTCCGTATCTTATAAGATGTCCGGCAGTAATGCCAATAAGGATGCAAAATTTGCTTCCAACTGTGAATTCTACATTGGTGATAAGAAATCTGATGTGGACGATCTGGAAGAAATGGCAGACAAAGGTACTGTTTATATCAAAATTACTATCAATAAAGATGGTAAAGCAACCAAGATCATCATGGCAGAAGATAAATTCCAGGATGATAGCACTGTTAATGCCACATACCGTGTAAAAGGTATCACAGATGATTATATCCGTGTTATGGAAGGCGGAGAATCTGTGGAATACAGCTTTGGTTCTAAGAATGATGTGGCATTCTACACATGGAATGGCAAACGTTTTGAAGATGTAGATTTTGATGATGCAGAAGAATTTTATGATGATGCGGACGAAGATGTTTACGCAAGAATCGGTTTTAGAGATGGCAAGAAAATAAGCAGTGTGTATCTGGCATTGGAAGATGATAAGGATGAAGCATTTGGTGAAGCAGAAGCTTCTGAACGGAAGGGCACTGTGGAATATATCAAAGATGGCAAGCTGAAATTCAAGACTTCCTCCACAGAATATACTTTGCAGAAAGAATATAATGTGAAGAAAGATGGAGAAACAAAATATCCTCTGGAAATTGGTGGCGCACAGACACAATCCCTGACTGTTCTGACTCGTATGGCAAACTGTGATGACGTAACACTGTATGCAGAAATCAAAGCTGATAGTGATAACAAGATCACAGAAATCGAAGCAAGACTGACCGCGGCAGAAGGCAAACTGGTGGAATACGATAAGGGCAAAAAAGAATTCACACTGGAAACTTCTGACGGCTCTCAGTTCAAACTGACAACCATCAGCAATCCCAAAACAGACAGCGATGACTATGATGCAGAAGATCTGGAAACTACAGGCTATCGTGGTTCTTCTGTAGAACTGGAATTCAACAACGATGGTGAAATTTCCAAGATCATCGTAACCGACAGCAGCTACAACAGCGGTACAAAACGTGTGAAAGGTACAGCTTCTTTGGATGGCAGCAAGATTAAGATCGACGGCAAATCCTACAGCTGGGATTCCAAGACATACATCACCAGCAGCAGCTTTACTTACAGCACAAAAGATATGCTTGAAAGAATGCTGCAGGATAAAGATATCGAAGTTTATGTAGAAGCAACCATCAGTGACAGCAATAAAGTGGAACGTATCAATGCGAAAGTAGAATCTGCAGAAGGTGAATTTGTTGAATACGACAATGGCAGCGTTGTCATTGAAACTGACAGCAGAAAATGGTCCTTCAACACTGTTTCCAAGAACACCCTGCTGAAGAACTGCGGCGTGGATGATGAAAAAGATTTTGAAAAGAAAGAAGGCAAGAACGTTACACTGGAATTTGACAGTGACGGTCTGGTAGAAGAATTTTAAGACATAAAAAAGCGGCGTCCCTTTATCAGGGGATGCCGTTTTTTCACGCCGGAAAATGGAAAAGGGAACAGCCGAAGCTGTTCCCCTTTCGATTATCCTAGGATAATCGCTTAATAAGGTTTTTGATGCCGCGCCTTTTCATGCAGAAGGAATGGGGGTGCCGCAAAGCGGCTTCTACACAAGCAGACGGATTCCAAGTCAGTCAGGATTTCGACAAATGCACACAAAAAAACAGCCGCAGATGCTGCCTTCCCATATGCAAAGGCGCCGTCTTCCCGCCTGCTTCAGAAACAAAAACCGTATTAACGAAAAAGTTCATGCCCTATTATAGACAAAAATCGACGCATTGTCAAATGGAAGAAATGGGTATTGATAAAATCCCCGTTTTGCCTGTATAATAAAATGATATGAACGACGATAACACAGAATAGGAGAGATGTTTGATGCGATATGAAGGAACCGTTTACAGACCGCCCAGTGAGGCGGGCAGCCTGATCATTCAGCTGACCATTGGCTGTGCCAGAAACACCTGCACATTCTGCAATATGTATAAGGATAAGAAATTCCGTATCCGTCCCCTGGAAGAAGTGGCGGAAGATCTGGAAATGGCAAGAAAATATTACAGCCATATCAAAGTGCGCCGTATCTTTTTGGCAGACGGCGACGCCCTCATTGTAAAAACACAGGATTTGCTGTATATCTTGGACAAATGTCATGAATACTTCCCCGAAGTGGAACGCATTTCCGTTTATGGCGCCCCCAAAGACATTCTGGGCAAAACACCGGAAGAACTGAAACAGCTCAAAGACGCTGGTCTGGACATGGTTTACATGGGGCTGGAAAGCGGCGATGACGAAGTGCTGAAAGAAGTGAAAAAAGGCGTTACTTCTGAAGAAATGATTGCTGCCGGCATCAAAGTCAGAGAAGCTGGCATGATTCTGTCCATGACTGTCATTTCCGGTCTGGGCGGCAAAAAACGCTGGAGAGAACACGCGCTGAACAGTGCTCGCGTGATTTCTGCCATCAAACCGGAATACGTAGGCTTTTTGACACTGATGGTAGAACCCGGTACAGAACTGTACGACCAGTACAACAGAGGCGAAGTGGAACTCTTAGACCCTCACGAAGTATTGGACGAAACAGAACTGTTCATCCGCAGTGTAGACGCGGAAGGCACCATGTTCCGTGCAAACCACGCTTCCAACTATATCGCTTTGGGCGGTACCCTCAACGGCGAACGGGACAAAATCCTGGCGCAGATCGAAGAAAGCCGCAGAAGAAGCAAATTCCGCCCGGATATTTTCCGCGGCATTTAAGAGTAAGGTTGTAAGGGGTCTTTTGCAATGGAATGGCTGGGTTTTGCCACACTCATAACTGCATATGGCTGCATCTTCACGGCAGTGGTGACGGGGCGGAAAGGCTGGGTTTTGCTCATGGGCTGGCTCATTCCCATATTGGCCCTGACCATCACTTATGAACCGGGTATGCAGATCAACGGGCTCATGGTACTGATTTGCTTCGTCATGTTCCTCATTTGCCGATTGGGCATGGTGGATGTGAAAATGTGGAACATCCGCCAGCGGAAAAAGCATAACATACTGTTTGGCATTTTGTATATCGGTGTGTTTATTCTGCTGTTTTACTCCGTTGCCCAAGCCCAGATACAGGGATATATGCTGAACCTTCAGGGATGGGGCAGTCAGAAACTGCCGATCTGGCGCATGGGGCTCAGCACACTGCCGCTGCTCTGGCTCAATGTGATCTATACCCGTATGGTGTATACTGCCATTGACCGTCTGCGGCGGAAACGACAGGAATTGAAACTGCTGTCCTGCCGCTGTTTCATCGCCAATGAACAGGGTACGGAAAAAGGATTGAATCAGGGATACTTTTTGGAAGGCATCCAAAACGGTGTCACCTATCACTTCCGTCTGACCCGCCGGTCTTATCTGATGCTGCGAAAGGAAACGAAGCTTCGTCTGCAAACAGAAACGGGGCTGTTCGGCGGCATTTATGTGACGGACATCGGACACCCGGAATGGCTGAAACGCGCCAGACGTGTGGAACGGCGAGATGCTAAAATCGGCATGGTGGTATTTGTAGTTGTGATGATTTTCAGTATCTGGTTATACTGGATTCGATAATCAAAAGTCGAAAATATCTTGAGAAAATCAGGATGTTTTCGGCTTTTTTTATTTGCCTTGTTCTTTTGGGGGACGAGGATGCATAGGCTGTTACGGAGAGGAAGTGGCGCAGTATGGTGAAAAAAGTTTTGGGAGTACTGGTGGGCTATGTGCTGCTGGCAGTTATTGTCATTCCTTTGCTGGTGACGGCGATTTTCGGGGGATTTCGCACAGAAGCGGTGACAGAGGCGAAAAATCTCTTTGGGCCAGCGGATTATCTGCAAATCTTACGCCCTGAGCATACAGAACTGGAGGAATATGTGCAGGGAGTGGTGTCGGCGGAAATGCCTGCCCTCTTTCCCATGGAAGCCCTGAAAGCCCAGGCGGTGGCGGCAAGGACTTATCAGGTGCGGAAAATGGAGGAAGCAGGCAGTGATGCCGTCCTTTATGATGTGGGACAAGCCTATGCGGATACAGCTGCCCAGAAAGAAAAATGGGGAGAACATTATGAAGAATACGCCGCAAGAGTTTCACAGGCTGTGGAGGAAACAGCAGGGGAAATCATGGTCTATGAAGGGGAGCCTATCTTAGCGGTGTTTCATGCCCAAAGCGCAGGCAAAACGGAGGATTCGGAAAACGTCTGGGTGCAGGAGATTCCCTATCTGCGGAGTGTGGACAGCAGTGGTGACCTGTCCGCACCAGACAATACCGTCACAGAAACCATTGGGGCACAGACTGTGTGGGAGAAACTTTCCGCTTTGGGAGATTTGGGCGTATCGGCGGCGGAGCTGGATTTTTCCGGCATACAGCGCAGTGAAGCGGGCTATATCCAACAGATACAGGCAGGCAATCTGACGCTGACGGGATTAGAAGTGCGGACGGCTTTGGGCTTGCGAAGCGCGGATTTTACCGTTCAGCGGCAGGGGGGCGATTTTGTGTTCACCACCAAGGGGTATGGTCATGGGGCAGGCATGAGCCAATACGGCGCAAAGGCATTGGCGGAGGAAGGCATGGATTACCACGAAATCCTCAGCCATTATTACACTGGCATTTCTTTTGAAAAAACTGCATAAAACAGGGCAAGGCTGGTCAAAATAGCCTTGGAGGTGTTGGCAGAATGAAAAAGAAAAACGAAAGCAAAATGGCGGCAGTGCTGGTGTCCATGGGGTTATGCGTGGTAGCCCTGGGTGCAGGCATGACTTACTACACATGGAGCAATGTGAAGGAGCCCATGACAGCGGAGGAAAGCCCTGCTTCTCCCGTAACTGTGGCAAAGAGCCCCACACTGGACACAGCCAAAGCCCAGAGAGAACAAATGAGCAACGACGACGGCGAGGCACCTGACCCGGAAGCGGCGCAGGAAGCCAAATCAACAGAAACAAAAACAACATCTGAACAGAAAACAACTGAAAAAAGCACAGCGAAAACACAGCAGACAGCGGCAGTGACCTACGCTTATCCTGTCACTGGGGAAACGGTGATGCCTTATAGTGTGGACAAGGCAGTCTATGACCCGACCCTTGACCAGTACCGCACCAATGATACTCTTTGTATCGCGGCGGAAGCTGGCACGGAAGTGAAAGCGGCGGCAGACGGCACTGTGGCAGAAATCAAAGAGGATGACGAAAGCGGCAGAACCCTTGTCATTGAACATGCAGACGGTACGCGGACTACATACGGTCCGCTGGCGGCAGAAGGCATGGTCAAGAAAGGCGATACCGTGAAACAAGGTCAGACCGTAGGCAAATTGGATCAGCCCACCAAATATCAGGCGGCACTGGGCAGCCATCTGGTGTTTGCTATGGAGGTAAACGGCGAACGGGTTGACCCCACGAAAAAACTGGAGAAATAAAGAAGAAAAGATTCCTGATCAAAATGAAGAGAGCTGGGGGACTTGCATGGCAAGGATTCCGGCTTTCTTTGTTTTCTCGTGAGGGAAACCCGTAAGGAATCTCTCCCTTGGCTTGTGGGGGAAAGACCGTCCCGCTTGTGCAATTTTGCCAGAGAAAACCAGCAGAGGAAAAAAAGGACAGGTGTTTTCTGTGGTTTTTGGGGCAAAAGTCAGGTTGTGTGTTGTGGTTTTTCAGTTTTTTTGCAAAAAAACCTTTACGAATTTTCGGAAAGGGGATACAATGGGACAAAAGGGGAATTTTTGATTTCCCGGATAGGGGGTTAAGGTATGGAACGATTTTCTATTATAAAAGGAGATATTGTGAAAGCCAAAACGGATGCCATTGTCAATGCGGCGAATACATCCCTTCTGGGAGGCGGCGGCGTGGACGGCGCCATTCATCGGGCAGCAGGCAGAGAGCTGCTGGAAGAATGCGAAACCCTTGGCGGCTGCAAAACCGGTGAAGCCAAAATTACCCGTGGTTATAAGCTGAAAGCAAAGTATGTCATTCATACACCCGGTCCCATCTGGCGCGGAGGCAAATGGGACGAAGAAGAACTGCTGGCAAACTGCTACCGCAATTCTCTGGCGCTGGCAAAGGAAAATGGCATCAAGACCATTGCCTTTCCATCCATCAGCACCGGCGTGTATCGTTTCCCTGTGCATCTGGCGGCAGAAATCGCTGTGCGGGAGATCATGAATTATCTCAGAAATAATCCTGATATGGAACAGGTGACCATGGTTTGCTTCGACGACGATACCAAAGCGGCTTATATGGAAGCCTTGGCAGCCTATGAGCAGGCATAAAAAAGATCATAGACAGATGTGGTATTGCTGCCGCATCTGTTTTTTTATGGGAAACAGAAAAGATTATGTAAACATATGGGAAATGGGAACGAAATTTGCAAAAAGGACATGCGGGGGATAACTTTTTGTTTTATCCACAATGAAAAGCCTTGAAAAAAGAGTTATACACAGAGTTATGCACATTATCCACAGCCTGTTTTTCCAAAACATGTGGAGAAAATCCAATTTATCCACCTTTTCGCCAGCCCTCGTCAAAGGCTTGTGTTCCGCCATTTGCAGGGTCTGTGGAAAAATGCCCGCCCATTGTGGATAGTATTCTGTCAACCAAACGGAAATTGTGAACAAACTCGTTTTTCAATTTTGGGCAAAAGTCCGAAAAAAATTTTTCAAAGAAAAGAGGGTTTTTGGAAATGACATCGAATATGTATGTCATAGAAAGAGAGTTGTCTTTCTAGTCCCCTTAGGGGGTGTACCAATAGGTTTCCGCAAAGACGGAAACTGCGAAGGGAGTTGTTAGTATGCGGTATAACATCATTGGGAAAAATATCGACGTTTGGGACAAGACCAAAGAAATGGTGGAGAAAAAACTGGACAGAATTGCAAAACTGTTCCCGGAAGACACCAACGCAACCATTACACTGAGTCTGGAAAAACTGGTTTCTACCGTTGAAGTAACCATTCCGCTGAATAAACGACTGATCCGTGCAGAAGTACAGGATACAGACATGACAGCTGCCATGGACAAAGCTGTGGATATTCTGGAAAATCAGGTTGTCCGCTACAAAAAACGGATGCGCACCAAAGTTCGTCAGGGCGGCGAAAACTTTGTGGCAGAATATCAGGCAATCATGGTACCTGAAGAAGATCTGGACGAAGAACCTCTGTATAAGATCGAACGTATCAAACATTTTGAAGTAAAACCCATGGACGCTGAAGAAGCTGTTATGGAAATGGAACTGATCGGTCATAACTTCTTCGTATTCCGCAATGGGGAAACAGACGAAGTGAATGTGGTTTACAAACGGAAAAATGGTTCCTATGGTCTGATCGAACCCGAATATTAAAATAGAGATGTAAGTGCACATGATGGAGGCGGGAAATTCCTTTGGAGGAGGTTCCGCCTCCTTTTTTGTATCAAGGAGGAAAAATGTATGGAACAGCTGGAAATCATGGAGGGCATCCTCAACGCTTACCCTTATCCCATTGTTTTTGTGGATAACGATTATGTCATTCGGTTTCTGAACCGCTTTGCACGGTATCATTACTATGAGGAACGAGGCTATGGGGAACTTATCGGCAAAAGCATTTTTGACTGCCACCTGACGGACGCCGCTAAGGAAAAAATCAAAATGGCTTATGAAGGCATCAAAAAGAATGGCAAAGAAGTTTTTATCGGTGTCAACACCCGCAATCAGCGGATGTATATGATGGGGGTACGGAACCAGAAAGGGGAATGGATCGGATTTTTTGAACGGTTTGAATTGAATCTGGCAAAATAAAAAACAGTCGGAAATCAAAGATTTCCGACTGTTTTTTGCTTATGATTTCGCTGCAACCCGTCGTTTTGGTTTGGGACCATGATGCTGCCAAGGGCGGATATGGTAGAACCAGAAAGACAGTGCTGCGGACAATGTCCAGCCAACGGGCCAGGACAGCCAGATACCTGTGGAGTCCATAGACAGTGCCTTTACAAAGAAATATGCCAGTACCACACGGAGCACCAGATCGGTGAATGTGGTGGTGGTGAAATAAGCGATGGAACTGGTGCCGCGGAGTACCCCGTCACACATGGCTTTGACCATGACTACAAAGTAGAAGGGGGATACGATCCGCAGGAACATCATGCCTGTGTTGATGGCCATGGGGCTGCCGTTATCCAAAAACAGACCGATGGCAAAACGTCCCAGGAACAGATAGATCACCACAAAAGGCAGACATACCAGCGCACCCATGCGCAGGCTTTCTTTCAGCCCGTCTGTGATACGGCTTTCCTTATGGGCGCCGATGTTCTGTGCCGTAAAGGAAGAAAGACCGTTGGCAAGGGTGGACATACAAGTCACAGAAAATGTGTTCAGCTTGATGGCGGAAGAATATCCCGCAATGACGGCGGAGCCGAAGCTGTTAACCAGACTCTGGATGAACAGGTTCCCCACGGAAACGAAGCTCTGCTGCAAAATGCTGGGCACGGCGATGACGGAAATCTGCCCCAGCAAATGGAAAGAAAACAGCGGGAACCGTTTTGTGGTAGGAATCTGTTTCAGACGATGGAGCAGGGCTGCCAGTGCCAGCAGGGAGGAAATGCCCTGTGCCGCGAAGGTTGCCCATGCCACACCTGCCACGCCCATATCAAAGACGATAACGAACAAGAGGTCCAGCAGGATATTGCCCACAGAGGAGCCGATGAGGAAATACAAAGGCGTTTTGGAATCCCCCAGAGCGGTGAAAATACCTGTGCAGACATTATACAGAAACAGGAACAGGAACCCATATATGTAGATATTCAGATACAGGGCACCGTCGGCGAAGATGTTTTCCGGTGTCTGAAGCATCCGCAGCATATTCTGTCCCTGCCATACGCCGAATACCGTCAGAATCACGCTCAGGACCACGCAGGTGATGAATATGGTGCTGACAGCGCATTTCAGATGGATGTACTGTCTGCCGCCAAAAAGTCTGGAAATGATGACGGCACAGCCGGCGCTGCTGCCAATGGCAATTGCCATAAAAATCATAGTGATGGGATAGGATGCCCCAACGGCTGCCAGCGCGTCCTCCCCGATGAAACGTCCCGCAATGACGCTGTCGGCAATGTTATACATCTGCTGAAAAGCCACGCTGATAAGCATGGGAATGGAAAAACTCCACAGCAATTTGCGGATATTGCCTGTGGTCAAATCGGTTATCATAGATTTCCCCCTTTCGTAAAATGCATATTCCGATCACGTCCTTTTCTTTCATTGTATACAAAAGTAATGAGAAGGGCAAGGAAAACAAACGGGGGATAGGAAAAAAGGCTTTTTTTCGCTGCACGCAGAAGAAAATCATTCCTGTAAAAAAAGGCTGGAATCCTTTTTATTTGGAGGATTCCAGCCATGTTTGTTTATAAAGTATCGTAAGAGCGTTTTTCCCATGGTTTTTTCCGGTAGAACACATAGGAAAGGATGCAGGAGATGCTCCAGCCGAAAGGCCAGGACAGCCAGATACCTGTGGGACCCAGGTCAAAGCCAATGGCAAAGACGAAAGCCAATACCACACGGAGTACAAGGTCTGTGAATGTGGTGGTCATGAAGTACAGCATGGCGCTGCCCCCACGGAGCACCCCGTCACACATGACTTTGGTGGATACTACGAAGTAGAAAGGTGTGACGATTTTCAGGAACATGGCACCGGCAGCAATGGCTTCGGCGCTTTCGCTTTTCATGAACAGCCCCATGGCAGCTTCACTGAAGAAGAAGTACACCAGCACAAAGGGCAGGGATACCAGAATGCCCATTTTCGCGCCGGCGCGGAAGCCTTCCTGGACACGGTCTTTTTTGCCTGCTCCCAGATTCTGAGCGGTGAAGGAAGAAAGGCCGTTGGAAAGGGTAGTCATGCAGGTAACGCCGAAGGTGTTCAGCTTAATGGCACCGGAATAGCCCGCAATGACAGCGGAACCGTAGCTGTTGACCAGACCTTGTATGAACAGGTTCCCTACAGATACAAAACACTGCTGCAAAATGCTGGGCACAGCAACTTTTGTGACCTGACCCAGTACGGCAAAGGAAAAGAACTGATGGGATTCTGTGGTCTGAAGTTTTTTCAGACGGAAAAACAGTGTGATGAGGGCCAGAACGCAGGCAATGCCCTGTGCCAGGAAAGTTGCCCATGCCACACCTGCCACGCCCATGTCAAAGGCGATGACGAAAAGCAAGTCCAGGGCGATATTCCCCAAAGAGGAACCGATGAGGAAGTACAAAGGCGTCCGGGAGTCCCCC
>CATZIM010000003.1 GCA_958420075.1 uncultured Clostridia bacterium
GTTTGCACTGGTGGTGGTTTTCCCAACGCCGCCTTTGCCGCTGGTGATTACAATTACTTCACTCATGTATCATATCCCCCTAGTTTTTTACTTAAATCGAATATCGTTCCTGTCTGAGCGACAGGGACAGGCAAAAGAGCCTAAGATCTCTTTGCCTAAGCGAAAATATCATATATATCTGTATTTTAACAAATATATCCTGAATTTGCACGAAAATTTTTTAGCAAAAAGTAATTTGTTTTCCCAAATTACGACAAAGCCATGACGAAAATCTGACCGTCTTTGACGAAAGCGTATTCGGGCGGCTTCGGGCCGTGTTTGTTTTCTTCAGGAAAACGTGTGATGATGTCCGCAATGCGCAGCTGTACTGGCGCCATGTAAACAGCGGTGACAAAAGCGTCTGTCATGCCCTTGCAGCCGGCATGTGCCATGCCTTTGAGCTGACCCAGGATGATGATGTTGCCTGTTGCCTTGATTTCCGCACCGGGATTCACATCGCCTACGACCACAACGCTGCCGTCGAATTCAATCTTCTGACCGTTGCGCAGAGAGCCTCTGTGGAATTTGGTCAGGTTGAATGCGCGGATATCTTTTTCCAGCAGTTCAGAGATCTGCTTCAGTTCGTTGTTTTCTGTTTTGACGAATGTGATGCGCATGGTGGTGCGTTCTGCGATGATCTGCAGCAGTTTTTCTTCTTCCTCCTCGGTGAAGCTTCTGCCTTTGAACGCCAGTGATGTTTTGACATTATCGAAGAATTTCCCTGCTTCTTCTACTTTCTGTTCCAATTGTGTGCAAAGTTCCTCAAAAGGAACGTCCGGCTGAAACAGTACCGTTACGCCGTCCTTGGTTCCTTTGAAGATGACATAGTTTTCCTGATTCATAGTTCCCCTCCTGAAAATATTACTGATCCAATACGGTTTCCATATTGGTGTTTGTCGGTGTGTAGTCCAGTCCCAGATATTCCGTGATGATGGCGGATGCTACCTTTGGCGCGGGAGAACCGTAGTTCTCGGCAAAGGGGATCATGACGGTGATGGCGATCTGAGGATCTTCGTAAGGCGCGAAGCAGACCAGCCAGGTATGAGAGCTGCGGGACAGGTCTTCCTGAGCGGTACCTGTCTTTGCTGCCACCGTGACGGGCAGGTCTTTGAAGGCGGTACGCATGGTACCTTTGGAGCCGTTGGCAACCAGATACATACCTTCGTAAACGGCCTGCAGGTTTTCTTCCTTCAGATCCATCTGGTTTTCGATAACTTCATCTTTTTCTTCGTGTATAGTGCCGTCGGGATTGACTACTTTGTCCACCAGATGATACTGGTACAATGTGCCGCCGTTTGCCAGTGTGGCAATGTAGCGGTTCATCTGTGCCGGTGTATAGCTGTTGATGGACTGCCCGATGAAGGCACGGATGGTATCCCCGTCTGTCCAGCGTGTCTGGCTGCTGGTTGCGTCGGGGTTGTATGTTTTGATGGTACGTTCCTTGTAGTAAGGAGATGCCATGGTAGGACCATATTCTTCCAGTTCAATGCCGGTGACAGAGTTCAGACCGAAGCCTGCCATGTATTCATTCAGTGTGGCAATGGACTGTTCTGTGGTGCCGTTTTCCGCGTTGCCCATGCGGTAACCCAGTTCATAGAAGAAGTAGTTACAGGATACTTCCAGTGCATGAGAAACGTTGACAGCGCCGTGGGTACCGCCGTTGTTGCTGTAGATCCAGCAGCGGGCGTAAGGGGTACCGGCGTCTTTGAATATCCCTTTGTCCGTGATGACGGTGGAAGGGGTGATGGTGCCGGTTTCCAGACCTGCAATGGCGGAAACCATTTTGAATGTGGAACCGGGCGCTTTTTTCTGTTTCAGCGGACGGTTAACCAAAGGTGTATTGGTGTCTTCCAGCAGCTGATTATAGTAGCTGTTGTTGAAGGTATTGACCAATTGGTTGTTGTCGTAAGACGGGTAAGTTACCAGTGCCAGCACCTGACCGCTGTCTACTTCGGAAACCACTACAGACCCGGTACAAGGGTCAAGGGCAGTGTCAGCGGGGCTCATTTCGCCGCTTTCCAGTTTACGGATGACGAAGGAAGAAGGGGACAGAGAACCGTTTTTCACAGCTTCTGTTTCTTCTGGTGTGGCAGGCACTCTTTCCTGCTCAATCATGCACAGCAGCAGTTCCTGGGCGGAAACACTGCCGTTTGTCAGACCGTCTGTGAGGAAGGTCTGAAGGATTTCCACTGCGTTTTCCGCATCCACTGAGAAATCAGGGACAGAAGCCTTGCAGCGGTCTACCAGTGATTTTTGTACGGTTCCTTCCTGAGCGGAAAGCATCAGGGAAGAAGAAATGTGGTTGGCATTGACCATGGTGGTGAAAAGTTCCGTGGTGGAAATGCCGTATTTCCCGCCGGAAGTGAGGCGGTTGAGCAGTACATCCCGCAAAGCGTTTTCTAAGGAAGTGTAAGCAATGGACTGCAGTTCACTGTCAATGGTCAGGTAAACATCTTTGCCGGGGATGGGATCTGTGGAGCTGATGGTGCTCATACGACGGCCTTCTTTGTCGACTTCGATGGTGATTTTGCCGTCGGTGCCGTTCAGATCCTGTTCATAAAGTTTTTCGATACCAGCCTGACCGACAATGTCTGTGGAGCTGTAAACAGGATTGCCTTCTGCGTCGACAATATCCTGATACAAAGCAATGTCAGACTCGGTCATCTGGCGGATATAGCCAATGATCTGTGAAAAATGTTCCCCGTTGGGATATTCTCTCAGGGAAACGGTGCTGATGACCACATTGGGGAATACATCCTGATTTTCTTCTACATAAGCCAGTGTTTTGTCACTGATTTCCGTGGCGATGGTCACAGACTGATATTTCTGATAACGCACTTCGTAAAGGGAATTACGGATGCCAACGGCTTTTCTCACCAGATCGTCCGGCAGATATTCGGGGAAGCCGAAGAAGTCCCGCAGATAATCCAGTGTTTCCAGTGAATCATAGGAAAGCTGTTCGTCTTCCATGAGGAAGGAAAGCTTCCAGTTTTCTTCTTTGGTTTTGCTGCCGCCGAACTGGAAGGAATAAGGATATTCCGTATCCAGAGGAATGCTGTCAATGATGGTTTCGCCGAATTCCGTCAGTTTCTGCGCCAGTGTCAGACACATGAGGCTCTTGTCGGAAAGAGTCAGGTCATAGTAGACATACATGCGTTTTTGCGCAGTGTTGTAGTCTTCGGGCACCTCATATTTTTCGTAGAGATAATTCAGACATTCGTCAGCAGTATAGTCCATTTGTTTCCGATCCAGACCGATTTCTGTTTTCCATTTTTCCTCAGCCTGTTCCCGTTCTTTTTCATCCCCTTCAAAGGTGAATGCAGCGGGGGAAGATTTGGAAATGGGCAGGGCGTCATTTGCCTCTGTGCCGGAAGCGAACAGGGTATCCAGCAGATCCCGAATCAGGTCTGCACGATAAGCCGTCAGATCTGGTGTGACGCTGTCGTCAATCTGTACGGAATAAGCCGCTTTGTTTTCCGCCAGTGGTCTGCCGTAGCGGTCATAGATGTTGCCGCGAGGTGCGGGCACATTGACCTCCTTGGATACGCTGGTGAGCAGTGACTCATTGTATTCCTTCCCGTTGACGATCTGCAAAAGAAACAGACGGATGAGCAATATGAAAAAAAGCAGACAAATCCCGCACAATACGACAAATATTCTGCTTTTGCATAAATCTAAAAAATGTTCCCAATATTTACGCATAGGAACCTCCTTCATGGCAGGCAGGTTTTGTTAAAACAGCCGATACTTGTATTTTTCCTTTAACTCCAGCCATTCGTTGATGCCAAAGAGCAGACGGTAAATGGGAATGGTGACAACCGCTGTGTAAACGGCTTCCGGCAGTGCCAGACGCACCAGAAAATACAGCACCGTGGTATTTCCCTGGAGGAAAAAACCGGTGATGAAAATAATGCTTTCATATACGATGGCTGCCAGTGAACAAATGATGATGGGCAGCAGATAATTTTCACGGTAGAAATCCTTTTGGCTCCGTCCGATCAAAAGACCGGCAAGGAGGAACAGCAAAGTGTAGTACCCAAAGGATGTACCGAAGAAAATATCAATGGGCAGACCGCTGAAAAAGCCCACAATGGCGCCTTCCGTGCTGCCCCGGAGCAGAGCATAGGAAACCACGATGATCAGCGCCGTATTAGGCAGAATGCCCCCAATGGAAATATACGGGAGCAATGTGGTCTGCAGTATGAAGTTGACGAAAATAAGAATACCTGTCAATAAAATTCTCAATTTGTGTCAGCCTCCGAATTGCTGTTTGTCTGTGTTTCTTCATCCGGTGTATTGCCGGAGGGAGTGGTTTGAGTTTCGTCCGTTTCGGTGAGGGGGTCTTCTTCTGTTTCCGGCTGAGTTGCAGGAATATCTGTGGGAACAGACAGGTCACCGGGAGAAACGGTACGAGTATTTGTTTTGTCAATGACCAGCAGGGTATCCAGATGTTTCAGGTCTACTGCCGGTTCGATGATGGCATAACGAGTCAGACCGTTGGTGTCGTTTTTGATTTCTTTCACACGGCCGATGGTCAGTCCCGGCGGATAAACATCACTCAGATGGGAAGTGACGATTTCATCTCCTACGGCGATTTCCGCTTCTGCGTCAATATATTCCATTTTACACAGGCCATTGTTCATGAGAGTGTAATCGCCTTTCACAACGCCTAAGTCCCCTGTACGGGCGCTCATGGCAGGCACAGAGCTGCGGCTGTCCAGAATGGACTGGCCTTTGGCGTAAGTAGCGCCGCTTTCGATGATCTTGCCCACCAGACCTTCCGGCGCAGCCAGTACCATGTTGGCTTCCACGCCGTCGGAAGTGCCTTTGTCTACGGTGAATACGTCATACCAGCTGCCGGGGTTCTTGGCAATGATGGTAGTGCCGAAGGTGTTGTATTCGGGATATTTCTGAGCGATCTTCAGCAGTGCGGAAAGTTTTGCGTTTTCCGCTTCATACAGGGAAAGACGGGTGTTATCAGACTGAAGAGATGCCACCTGTTCCCGCAGGGCTTCGTTTTCTGCCAGAATTTCTTCCTGCTCCCGGCGTTCTGAGGTGGTGTTTTCCACCCATCTGCCGATGCCGGAAGTAATATCCTGGAAGGGCGTCACAACAAAGCCGAGGGCACTTTCAAATATGGTGGCATTCAGCTTTTTTCCGCTTGTCACCAGCGCCAATACTGTCAGAAGCAGTATGGCACCAGTGAATATGAACTTTTTGTATTTTTCAAAAAAGGAAAACAATTGAAACGCTCCTTCACGATGATTTCAGATTCTTAGAACAATGCTTTTCTGGGGGAGATCAATACGTTTTTCAGTGTATCGATGTGTTCCAGCACCAGACCAGTACCCATAGCAACGCAGTTCAGTGGTTCGTTTGCCACATGAACGGGCATGTCTGTTTCGGATGTGATGAGTTCATCCAGACCGCGCAGCAGTGCGCCGCCGCCTGTGAGAGTGATGCCGTATTCCATAACGTCAGCAGCCAGTTCGGGAGGAGTTGCTTCCAGAGTCTGTTTGATGGTTTCGATGATGGAAGATACGGGTTCGCTCAGTGCTTCGCGAATGTGTACGGAATTGACTTCAATGGTCTTAGGCAGACCGGAAAGCAGGTCACGACCACGGATTTCCATTTTTTCTTCCTGTTCCAGAGGGTAAGCGGAACCGATGGTGATTTTGATTTCTTCAGCGGTTCTGTCACCGATAGCCAGGTTAAATTCACGTTTGATGTAGTTGACGATGGCGCTGTCCAGAGCATCACCGGCTACACGCAGGGATGTGCTGGTAACGATGCCGCCCAGGGAAATGACTGCCACTTCGCTGGTACCGCCGCCGATGTCAACGACCATGCTGCCGGTAGGTTCCGCAACGGGCAGACCTGCGCCGATGGATGCAGCCATGGGTTCTTCGATGAGGTAAGTGTCTTTATCTTTGGAGCCGGCAGCGATGGCTGCTTCCAGTACAGCTCTTTTTTCTACTTCTGTTACGCCAGAGGGTACGCAGATAACGATGCGGGGCTTAGGGCCAAACATGGAACGAACATAAGCCTTGTTGATGAAGTAGCGCAGCATTGCCTGTGTTACGTCGAAGTCTGCGATCACGCCGTCTTTCATGGGACGGATGGCAACGATGTTGCCGGGTGTACGTCCGATCATTTCTTTTGCTTCGTTGCCCACAGCCAGCACTTCTTTTGTCTGTACGTTGATGGCTACAACGGAAGGCTCGTTTACGATGATGCCTTTTTCACGCATATAAACCAGTGTATTAGCGGTACCCAAGTCGATACCCATATCTTTGGAAAACATAAATTCAATTAACCCCTTTCTATCATAAAAAACCAGAATTGATTTTTCTTTCCTGAAAAAGCCTTACATTTTATAATACCTTTTTTTTGCGGAATTTTCAATAAAAAAGCCATTGGAATTAGGAAAAACCAGAAAATTTCCACGCAAAAAACGACAGAAAAAAACCGTCCTTCCCGTGGCATTTCCCCGAAACAGACGGCTGGATCTGTTTAAATTTTGCGATAAATAAAAAAAGCAAGGACGATACCCAGAATACCGGCGATGGTAAAACGTACCGTAAAAGCAAATTGCAGTGTCAGCACGCCCAGATCCAACACCAAAGGAGAGGTAAGCCCGAAGCTTTTGCCATAACCGAGCCAACTCAAGGCAGGGTAGCCGCTCAGAAGCTGTGCCAGAAATCCGCCCAACACAACGCCAGCCAGCAGCAGCAGTATCAAAACCCAAATGTTTTGTGAACGTCCTTTCATGTGATTGTCCTCCTGTGTTATTTCCAAAAGTATATCATATTTTGACAAGGGGGTAAAGGGAACAAAACATAAAAAAACAGGGTGAAAACCGCTGATTTCCTTGAGAAAATGACGAAAGGCGGCGCTTTTTGACAAAGGAAGAGGAAAGAGAAAGAACACCATGGAAAAGGCGGGGAGAATGGCAATGGAAAAAAGCAAAGCGGATGTATGGGAAAACAATAACTTTTAAAAATAAAATAGCCGGAACCTGTGTATGTTCAAGGTTCCAGCTTTCTTTGGGTTTGGAGGAAAAGGGCTTTAAGGGCATAAAAAAACGGTGAAGTCAAAGACTTCACCGTTTTGCTGTTTTGGATTATTCAGCAGGTTTTTCTTCTGCTTTAGGTGCTTCAGCAGCAGGAGCTTCTGCTTTGGGAGCAGCAGCTGCAGCGGGTGCTGCGGGTTTTGCTTCAGCAGCGGGAGCAGCAGGTCTCTTACCTGTGATAACGCCTTTAGGGCATTTGTTTGCGCAGATGCCGCAGGATTTACATTTGCTGTAGTCGATAACTGCCACGTTGTCGATAACATGGATTGCATCGAAAGGACAGTTCTTTTCACAGATCTTACATGCAATACAACCTGTGGAGCAAACCTGCATTACATTCTTACCAACATCTTTGGAAGAACACTGTACTTTTACTTTCTTCTTAGCAGGCAGCAGTTCGATGATGTGTTTAGGGCAAGCAGATACGCATTTACCACAAGCTACACATTTATCTTTATCTACTACTGCAACGCCATCGATGATTTCGATTGCGCCGAAAGCACAAGCTTTTTTACAGCTGCCCAGACCCAGACAGCCGTATGTGCAGCTCTTAGCGCCGCCGCCAGCCAGCTGCACAGCCATGTTACAGTCGTCAATACCAAAGTAGTCATATTTCATTTTTGCTGTTTCGCAAGTGCCGCCGCATTTTACGAATGCAGCTACAGGTTCGGAAGCGGAAGCTTCGATACCCATGATTGCACCTACTTTTTCTGCTACAGCAGCGCCGCCAACAGGGCAAGCGTTAACGGGAGCAGAACCAGCAGCGATTGCAGCAGCACAACCGCCGCAACCGGGGAAGCCACAGCCACCGCAGTTAGCGCCGGGCAGTACTTCCAGAATCTGACCGATCTTGGGATCTTCATCTACTTTGAAGACCTCGCCGGCAATGCCAAGGCCTGCACCAAAAACAACACCAAGGCCACCGATACTCAGGATCGGGTATACAATATTCATAATGTCCATTTTTGTCACACTCCTTGCATTACAGTTTGATCAGACCGGAGAATCCCAGGAAAGCGATAGACATCAAACCAGCGGTTACCAGAGCCATAGGGAAACCGTCGAAAGCCTTAGGTGTATCGTTGTCTGCGATTCTTTCACGGATACCAGCGAACAGTACAATAGCCAGAGCGAAGCCGGCAGCACCGCCGATACCGTTGAAGATGGATTCGATGAAAGAATATTCTTTCTGCATGTTGGTTACGGCAACACCCAGAACTGCACAGTTTGTTGTGATCAGGGGCAGGAATACGCCCAGTGCCTGATACAGCGCAGGAGCTGCTTTTTTCAGGAACATTTCTACAAACTGTACCAGGGATGCGATAACCAGAATGAACGCGATGTTATACAGGTATTCGATGTGCAGAGGAACCAGAATCAGGTTGTAAACCAGCCAGGAAGCTGCACAGGCCAATACGATAACGAAGATTACGGCAACACCCATACCTGCTGCGGTATCCACTTTCTTGGAAACGCCGAGGAACGGGCAGATGCCTAAGAACTGGGACAATACGTAGTTGTTTACGAAAATCCCGGCCAATAATAACAAAATCAGATACATTCTCTACCCCTCCTTATGCTTTTTTCTTGTTTCTGAAATGGTTCAGCGCAGCCATCAGGCAGCCCAGTGTGAAGAATGCGCCGGGAGCCATAACGAACAGCAGTGTTCTGGGGAATGCTTCGGGCAGTACAGTGATATCAAACAGAGTACCGGAACCGATGAATTCACGAACCAGACCGATGATTGCCAGAGCAACAGTGAAGCCCAGGCCCATACCAATACCATCACAGATGGAAGCAAAGGGACCATTCTTGGAAGCAAAAGCTTCTGCTCTTGCCAGAATGATACAGTTAACTACGATCAGGGGGATATACAGCCCCAGGGATGCGTTCAGACTGGGCAGGTAAGCCTGCAGCAGCAGCTGAACGATTGTAACGAATGTAGCGATTACAACGATGAAGCAAGGGATTCTTACTTTATCGGGAATAACTTTTCTCAGCAGGGAGATGAAAAGGTTTGCGAAAATCAAAACCGCTGCTGTGGACAGACCCATACCGATACCGTTGATAGCGGAGCTTGTAACAGCCAGTGTAGGACACATACCGATTACCTGGATAAAGGTAGGGTTTTCGTCGATAATACCATTTTTGATGATTTTAATCGGGTTAGCCATTAGTTAGCACCTCCGTTCGCTGCGACCCAATCCAAAGCTTCCTGTGCACCGGAACATACGGCTCTGGAAGTAATGGTGGAACTTGTGATGGGCACGATTTCGCCGCCGTCTTTTGTAACAGCTACGCTGCCGGATTTGCCAGCAAACTGTTCATAGAATTCGGGTTCTGTGGATTTTGCGCCCAGACCAGGTGTTTCGGAGTGACTAGTTACACGCAGACCAGTGATAACGCCATCTGCGTCGATACCAACCATGGTATTTACAACGCCGCCGAAGCCGCTGGGTTCTGTTGTGATAACATAACCGCCGTTATCAGCCTGATATACTGCGGTGATTGTGCCGGACAGTTCTGCATCAGTCAGCTGTTCAAAGCTGGTTGCATCAGGCATAACTGCCTGCATGGATTCGTTCAGTGTTTTTTCGTTCTGCACGGCAATGGGTTCTTTGGTTACTTCAGAAACCACACCCAGGCAAGCCGCAGCTACTGCGGAAATAAGCAGAAGCACAACTGCAGGTTTTACAACTTCTTTTGTGTTCATGCTTTTTTCGCCTCCTTCACTTTGGGCAGTGCACCGAAGATCTTAGGTTCTGTGAATCTTTCGATCAGAGGTACAGCCAGGTTCATAATCAGAATAGAGTAGGATACACCTTCGGGGTAACCACCGAAAATTCTGATAAGAGTGGTGATGATACCACAGCCGATGGCAAAGATAACTTGACCTTTCGGTGTAACGGGGGAAGATGCATAGTCAGTTGCCATGAAGAAAGCACCCAGCATCAGACCGCCGGTGAAGATTTCATAAACAGGTACGCGCAGACCTTTTCTGCCGATAGCAGCGGTCAGTACGAATACTGTCAGGATGTAAAGCACAGGGATTCTCCAGCTGATAACATGTTTTACCAGCAGGTAGATGCCGCCGATGATCAGTGCGATTGCACATGTTTCACCGATACAACCGCCGATGTTACCGAAGATAACATCCTGCAGGCTTGCGTCGGGCATTACGCCTGTTTTCAGTGTAGCCAGAGGTGTTGCAACAGCTGCTGCGTCAGCACCGCTGAAACCAACGGGTGCTGTCCATGTTGTCATTTCTGTAGGATAAGAAGCCAACAGGAATGCTCTACCAGCCAGTGCAGGGTTGATGAAGTTCTGACCCAGACCACCAAAGAGCTGTTTTGCAAAAATGATAGCGAATGCTGCACCAACGATAGGCACCCAGATAGGAGCGCTTGCGGGCAGGTTCATTGCCAGCAGCAGACCTGTTACAACTGCGGACAGGTCACTGATGGTTACAGGTTTTTTCAGCAGTTTCTGATACAGCCATTCGAAGAATACGCTGGCTACGATGGAAACTGCGATCAGGATCAATGCAGGAATACCGAAGAAATAGATACCCATCGCTGTTGCAGGAATCAGCGCGATGATAACGTCACGCATGATGCTCTGAATGGATTCTTTAGAACGCACATGAGGGGTACCGGATACTACAAAATTAGCCATTCTTTACTCTCCCCCTTCTCAGTTCTTTTCAGCTTTGGCTTTTGCTTCAGCTTCCGCTTTTGCTCTTGCAGCAGCGGCTGCGGCAGCTTTTTTGCCTGCTTCGATTTTCTTAGTTGCGCGGATGGACTGTGCCAGCTGGCGTTTTGCGGGACATTCGTAAGAACAAGAACCACATTCGATACAATCCAGACCGTGATGTTTTACGAAACCTTCGCCGTCACCTTTCAGTGCGCATGCGTTCAGCAGGAAAGGCTGAAGGCCCATAGGGCAATGTTCTACGCATTTACCGCAACGGATACAGTTTCTTTCTTCGGGAATGAAAGCTTCTTCCTGTGTGAAGCACAGCAGACCGGAAGTGGTCTTAACGGAAGCAACATCCAGAGTGTACAGGGTAGGGCCCATCATAGGACCGCCGGCAATCAGTTTTACAGGTGCGTTAGCGCCTTCGTTGAAACCGCCGATAGCGTCTACCAGATCTCTCAGTGTCATACCGATTCTGATCTTGTAGTTACCGGGGTTTTTGATACCTTTACCGGAAACGGTTACGATTCTTCTCATCAGAGGTCTGCCTTTGCAGATAGCTCTTTCGATAGCAACAACGGTATCAACGTTGTCTACGATACAGCCAGCGCTTGCAGGCAGTGCACCGGATTTCACTTCTCTCTTTGTGATAGCGTAAATCAGGTGTTTTTCAGAACCCTGAGGGAATTTGGTCACCAGAGGCTGAACAGTGATGTTGTCGATGCCTTCACAAGCCTTTGTCATGGATTCGATGGCTTTGGGCTTGTTCATTTCAATACCGATAACGCCTTTTGCACCGGGGTGCAGTTTCAGCATGATCTGCAGACCTTTTACGATTCTTTCGGGTTCTTCCAGCATCAGACGGTAGTCGCATGTGAGGTAAGGTTCACATTCAGCTGCGTTGATGAGGATGTGATCGATCGGTGTGTCTTTGGGAGGGTTCAGTTTTACATGTGTGGGGAAGCCCGCACCGCCCAGACCAACAACGCCGGCATCTTTGATTGCTGCCAGAATTTCTTCGTTGGACATGGTTGTGTAATCTCTGCCCTGGTTCAGACCTTCGATTTCTTCCATCTTGCCGTCGTTTTTGACAACGATGGATTTTACAGTTGCGCCGCCGGGTACCAGCATGGGTCTAATGTCCACAACTTCACCAGATACGCTGGCAAAGATGGGAGAAGACATGAATGCAGGTGACTCAGCGATTTTCTGTCCTACTTTTACATGGTCGCCAACTGCTACCAGAGGTTCACAAGGAGCCCCGATATGCTGGGACATAGGGTAGAACAACTCAGAGTTTTCCTTGGGGAGTATCACCTGAATGGGCTGCTCTGCGGACAGAGCTTTTCCATCGGGCGGGTGAACTCCACGTTTGAACGTTAAAGCTTGCATATTATCCCCCTCTGTCAAGTGATTTTTGCGTTTACAGCACAAAAGAAAAGCATTTGGCTGGAAACGCTTAGTTTGGTTATACTTTATAAAAATATAGCTATATATAACAGCAATATTTTAATACAAAAATAAGAAATTCACAACATTTTTTTGCCAAAAAAACGGGAAAAATGCTTTTTTAAGCAAAATATGTGTTTCGTTACATCAAATTTTAAGATGTATTTAATTAGGAAAGAATTGCATTTTATAAAATCATTTCCCAGTTAGTTTGTATCCAAAACATTTTCTTCCCCTAAAGTGTACTATTATTATCTATAAATGTAAATGAGAATTTATTACCAACATTTCGTCTGGAAAACTGGTATCTTTTACAAAAAAACTGGCAGCAATCTCACAGAAATGTAAAACAATGGCATAAAACTTGCTACTCCATTTCCCCTGTGTTACAATAAGAACAAAAAAAGAGGGAAGGAGGCGGAGGATATGGATCTTTCGCTGCAAATACAGCAAAAGCAGATTCTTTCCCAGCGGATGCAGCAGTCCGTTGAGATCCTGCAGATGAATACCCTGGCGTTATCGGAATACATACGGGAAGTGGCGGAAGAAAATCCACTGCTGGACTGGTCGGAAGAACGCCCTCTTTTGCCGGAAGATGAAAAACTGCTGCAAAAATTGGAATGGCTCCAGGAAAGCGATGAACAGAACCGGGGTTTTTACCAGACGGAAATGGATAATGAAAAGGAACGGGAAGATCTGCGCTATGGCAAGAAGGAAGCCCAGAGCCTCCGGGAATACCTGCTTTTTCAGATCCATCTTTTGCCTGTCTGTGAAAAGGAAAAAAAGATACTGACATTTCTGGCGGAAAGCACGGAAGAAAGCGGCTATCTGGAAACAGACGCCCTGGAAGCAGCTATGGAGCGTTACCATCTGGATATGCAGCGGGCAGAGAAAATATTGGGACATTTGCAGAAACTTGATCCGCCCGGCGTGGGAGCCAGAGATCTGAAGGAATGTCTAAAGATACAGCTCATGCAAAAAGGCGCTTCTGTGGCAGCCCAGAACATTGTGGAAGATTATCTGGCGGATATTGCCAAAAACCGCATCTCCTATATTGCCAAGAAGCTGCATATATCTATGGAAGAAATGGCAGACGCTTTGGCAGAGATTCGCAGCTGCGCCCCCAAGCCCGGCAGTGGTTTTGCCAATGATCGCCCGGTGGAATACGTGGTGCCCGATGTGTTCGTGGAGCGCAGAGGGGGAGAACTGCTGGTGAGCGTCAACAGTTCTCTGGTGCCAAGACTGTTTATCAGCCCTTCTTATCAGCAGATTTTGAAGGAAGACCCTTCCAAAGATACGAAAGAATATGTGGCGCAGAAACTGCGGCAGGCAGAATGGGCAGTCCAGTGTGTGGGCAGAAGGGAATCCACTTTGCTGGAAACGGCAAAACAGATTGTGGCAGTGCAGCGGGAATTTTTCCTTTCTCCAAACGGAGCCTTGAAGCCTCTGCGTATGGTGGATGTGGCGGAAAAAATGCAAGTGCATGAGTCTACCATCAGCCGTGCCGTAAAGGATAAATATCTCCAATGCGACAAAGGGGTATTTGCCTTAGGTGACTTCTTTTCCAAAGCCGTTGTCACCGATGGTGCCCAGAGCGTATCTGCCAGCAGTGTGCAGAAACAGCTGGCTGACATCATTGACGGTGAGGATAAGACCCATCCCCTCAGTGACCGGGAACTGACGGAAAAGCTGGTGGCACAGGGTGTGCAGATTTCCCGCAGAACCGTAGCCAAGTATCGGGAAGCCATGGGAATCCCTGGTGCATCAGGCAGAAAACAGTATTAAAATAGAAAACAGCCGGAAATTTTGGAAGAAAACAGAAATTTCCGGTTTCTTTTTGGTTTGAGATAGAAAGAAGGTGGAAACATGGACGAGATTTTTCAGATACAACTGGATAAAACATCGGAGGTGCCTATCTATCGCCAGCTTGCCGATGCCATTGGCGCTTTGGCGTCAGATGGGCTTTTGCCTGCGGACAGCAAACTGCCGCCCATTCGGAAAATGGCATCCCATTTCGGTGTCAATACGGTGACAGTGGTGACAGCTTATAAATATCTGGAACAGAAGCAGATGGTGTATTCTCGGGTAGGAAGTGGTACTTATATTTCCCCTTTGCCTGTGGAAAAAGTGCCGGAACCTGTGGCAAGGCGAAATCTGCAATTGTTTGAAAAGACACCGGCCTTGGAACATGCCATCAATTTTACACTGACATCTCTGCCTAATGAGTTGTTCCCGGTGGATGCCTTCAAAAAAGCCTTTGATATGGTGCTGGAGCGGGAGAAAGGCGGCGCCTTCCGTTATACAGACAGTATGGGGTATCTGCCCCTGAGAGAGGAACTCTGCCGTTATCTGACGTCCTTTGGCATCCATACGGCGGCGGAACATTTGCAGATCATTTCCGGTGCCCAGCAAGGTATCGACATTATGTCTAAAGCTATCCTGCGGTATGGGGATGTGGTCTTTGTGGAAAGCCCTACCTTTTATGGTGCGGCAGGGGCATTCCTGTCCAGAGGGGCAAAACTTGTGGGTATCCCCATGGAAGCGGACGGTATGGAAATGGAAGCTCTGGAAAATTATTTGAAGCTGTACCATCCCCGTTTTATCTATATGATGGCCTATTTCCAGACACCTACGGGGATTTCTTATTCCATGGAGAAAAAGCGCCGTCTGCTGGAACTGGCGGAAAAATACGATACTTACATCATCGAGGAAGACGACTTCTACGACTTCCATTACAGCAGGGAAATGCCTTTGCCCCTCAAAGCCTTGGACTATAAGAATCGCGTCATTTACATCAAAAGTTTTTCCAAGATTCTCATGCCCGGTCTGCGTATGGGGCTTATGGTATTGCCGAAAAAAGTGCGTCATGCGGTTATGGAGGCGAAGTATACCACAGATATTTCCACCTCTGGCTTTATCCAGAAATCTTTGGAGGAATATCTCCGGGTCAATGGCTGGGAAGCCCATGGAAAACAGGTGCGTCAGTATGGCAGCGGCAAATATCGCAAAGCCGTTTCCATGGCGAAGAAGTATCTCCTGCCAAAGGGGGCATCTTTTGCCTTGCCGGAAGGGGGTGTGAGCCTGTGGGTACGTCTGCCTGATGGAGTAGATGCGGAGTTGTTCTGCAATCGGGCGTTGGAGAAAAATGTGCTGGTTTCTCCGGGCAGTCAGTTTTTCATTGAAGGTGGAACGGTCAGCCATGTGCGGCTCAGTTTTGCGGGACTTACCGACGATAAAATCGAAGTGGGTATGAAGCGAATGGGAGAAGTGCTGGGAGAAATGAGAACATAAAAAGCTGATACAGAAAGCAAATTACCCTTAAGAAAATATATCAAAGAAAAATAAGCAAGCTGAAATCCTCTATATCATAAAGATTTCAGCTTGCTTTGTTTTCTTATGAAGATGCCCCTCATATCAGCTTTTTATTATTTTTCTTTGTTGTTGGAACGGAAATAAACGGACAGTTCTTGTCGATAAATGAGCGCAAGCTCCACAATCATAGACCCAATGACCAGAACGATCAGCGGAATGGGCAGATACCGATATTCCTCTGGCATGAATGTGCCTGCAAGTGCATCTGTGTAAGCGTGCAGATAGGAAAAGCCCCAAATCAGCGTCAGTATCAATAGGTTCAAAGTGACAGCGAGAACGCCAGCAATACTTTTCATAATAAATCCCCCTTTTTGAAAAACAATGCCCTTTTTTCGATGATACCATAAGGCGTGTGGGCTGCATATGGTCATTTTTACTGGAAAAGGGCGGTTTTTCTTGACAAAGTGACAGGGCATGTCTATAATCTAATTGTATTTTTATATGGAAACAAGCCAAGAAAAGAAGGAGTACGCAAGGGGTGGACGTTCCAGAGAGGAAATCACTGGTGGAAGATTTCCCGCAGCACATTGCCGAAGCAGTCTTTTCGGGTAAGAACCACAGCTCTTTGGCGGAAAGAGAAGTATGTCAAAGCGTATGTCTGCGTTAAAGGCTTTGAGTGACGTCCCTTTGGGCGTAACAAGGGTGGTACCACGGTGAATTCGTCCCTGACTTTTGTCAGGGGCTTTTTTATTTTCCGGGTATCCTGTTAACAGATTGAAAATATTTAAGGAGGTAAGATATGAAATATTTAGGTGTAAACGAAATTCGTGAAGAATTTCTGAAATTCTTTGAAAGCAAAGACCATCTGCGTCTGCCCAGCTTCCCTCTGGTGCCCCGCAACGACAACAGCTTGCTGCTGATCAACTCCGGTATGGCACCCATGAAAGCATACTTCACAGGTCAGGAAATCCCTCCCAGCAAAAGAGTGACAACCTGCCAGAAATGTATCCGTACAGGTGATATCGACAACGTAGGGAAAACCGCTCGTCACGGCACATTCTTTGAAATGCTGGGTGACTTCTCCTTCGGTGATTACTTCAAAAACGAAATTGTGCCCTGGTCTTGGGAATTTGTAACAAAAGTACTGGAAATCCCCGAAGACAGACTGTATGTAACCATTTACGAAGAAGACGATGAAACAGGCAAAATCTGGCATGATGTAGTAGGCCTGCCTTGGGACAGAATCGTAAAACTGGGCAAAGAAGACAACTTCTGGGAACACGGCACAGGCCCCTGCGGTCCTTGTACAGAAATCTACTATGACCGTGGCCCCGAATACGGCTGTGACAGCCCTACTTGCGGCGTAGGCTGTGACTGTGACAGATACATGGAATTCTGGAATCTGGTATTGACACAGTTCAACGCTGAAGAAGACGGCACATACACAGAACTGGCTATGAAAAACGTAGATACCGGTATGGGTCTGGAACGTATGGCAACCATCATGCAGGGTGTAGACTCCATTTTCGACGTAGATACCATAAAATCCATCCGTGACGCTGTTTGCGCAAAAGCAAACGTAGAATACGGCAAAGATCATAAAACAGACGTTTCCGTTCGTGTTATCACAGACCATATCCGTTCCGTAACAATGATGACTGCTGACGGTGTACTGCCTTCCAACGAAGGTCGTGGCTATGTACTGCGTCGTCTGCTGCGTCGTGCGGCTCGTCATGGGAAACTCTTGGGCATCGAAGGCGAATTCCTGGCAGAACTGTCCAAATCCGTAATCGCTTGCAGCGGTGAAGCTTATCCCGAATTGGTGGAAAAACAGGATTACATCTTCAAAATCCTGTCTATCGAAGAAAACAGCTTCTATAAGACCATCGACAAAGGTATGGAAATCCTGAAAGCAGACATGGAAGAAATGAAAGCTGTCGGCGAAAAAGTGATGTCCGGTGAAAAATCCTTCCGTCTGTATGACACATATGGTTTCCCTGTTGACCTGACAAAAGAAATCCTGGCAGAAGAAGGCATGGAAATCGACGAAGACGCTTTCACAGCAGAAATGAAAGCACAGAAAGAACGTGCACGTTCCGCAAGAGCAAAATCCAATTACATGGGCGCAGCAGAAACTGTTTACAACGAACTGCCAGTAGAACTGGAAACAGCTTTCGCTGGCTATGATGTATACGATGTAGCAAACGCGAAAATCGTTGCACTGGTTGCAAATGAAGCCGTTGCAGAAACAGCACAGGCTGGCGACGCAGTAGCGGTATTCCTGGATAGAACACCTTTCTACGCAGAAAGCGGCGGTCAGGTAGGCGACCAGGGTGTTATCAAAACAGAAACAGGCGTTGTGAAAGTAACCAACTGCGTAAAAGTTGTTGGCGGCAAGATCGCGCACATGGGTGAAGTGACAGAAGGTCTGGTGCAGGTAGGCGAAATGGCTTGCGCAAACATCGACGTGGAACTGCGTATGGCTTCTTCCAGAAACCACAGCGCAACCCACCTGCTGCACAAAGCACTGCGTACCGTTCTGGGTACTCACGTAGAACAGGCTGGTTCCTATGTAAGCGCGGACAGACTGCGTTTTGACTTCACACACTTCGCAGCAATGACTGCTGATGAAATCAAAGAAGTAGAAAGACTGGTAAATGACGCTATCTTCGCAAGCTATGATGTACACACAGACGAAATGTCCATCGATGCAGCTAGAAACAGAGGCGCAATGGCACTGTTCGGCGAAAAATACGGCGAAGTGGTACGTGTGGTAGATATGGGCGGTTACAGCATCGAACTTTGCGGCGGCGCGCACCTGAAAAATACCGCACAGGTTGGTTCCTTCAAGATTCTGTCTGAAAACGGCGTAGCAGCTGGTGTGAGAAGAATCGAAGCGGTAACAGGTAAAGAAGCGCTGAAACATTATCAGGCACAGGAAGACGAAATCAAAGAAATCTGCCGTCTGGTGAAATCCACACCTGACAAACTGCTCTCTCGTCTGGAACAGCTGTTGGCAGAACAGAAAGAAACAGCAAAAGAACTGGAAAAACTGAAAGCCAAAATGGCGGGCGGCGCAGCAGACGAAATGCTCAGCGGCAAAGTAGAAATCGGCGGCGTTGCAGTGCTGGCGGCTGAAGTGAAAGATATGGACGGCAATGCGCTGCGTACCTTGGGTGACCAGCTGAAACAGAAACTGGGCAGCGGTGTAGTGGTACTGGCAAGCGGCAAAGACGGCAAAGTAAACCTGATGGCTATGGCAACTGACGATGTTGTGAAAAAAGGCGTACATGCCGGCAACATCATCAAAGCAGCAGCGGCTGTATGCGGCGGTGGCGGCGGCGGTCGTCCCAACATGGCACAGGCAGGCGGTAAAGACGCTTCCAAGATCGCAGATGCTCTGGAAAAAGCAAAAGCGGTTGTAGCGGAACAGCTGGGCTGATTGGCTGAAGACATTAACCCATAAACAAAATCAAGCTGAAAATCTCTGGAAACGGAGGTTTTCAGCTTTTTTTGTATACCCTTTGAGGGATTTTTGTATACGGCTGCCCATGGTAAAATAACAGCCTAATAAGAAGCGAAAATATAGCAAAAGGGGGCGAACCATGGGTCGCAGTGGAAGCAGATTATGGAAATACGCAGCAGCGGTGGGTGTTATGGGCCTGCTGCTGATGATGGCTGCCATTTTGGTTGCCAATCGCTGGGAGAATATGTTTGGCATCGCGGTACTTTTGGGATTGGTGTGTACCTGGATTGCGCTGCTGATGCTTGCGGTGGCATGGGTACAGGAGCTGTGGTATAGCTTTCGCAGGAAGGATTACCTGACGATGGTGATATGGCTTGCCCTTGGGCTTTTGATCTTGATTCTTTCCGGCAGACGTATCTTTTTTTAAGCAAGAAAAACCCCCTCTGTTTCAAACAGAGGGGGTTTTGTTACACTCTATGCAATATGATTTTATTTACCGATCAAAAGATAGACATCAGTCTTTGCAGGGGATAAATTTCCCGATAATACCACCAGCGATAGCAGGAATGATCCAAGCGAAGCCCATGGGAGCCAGAGGCAGGGATTTTACGAAGCCAGTAGGCAGACCGAAACCAGCCAGGATTTCCAGTGCGCTTACGATGATAGCGAAGTATGTAGCAACACGGTAGATGTTTTTGTTCTTGATGGATTTGTGGAAGAACGCCAGGATGATCAGTACCAGTACGCCAGGGTATACCAGATTCAGCAGAGGAGCGGAGAACTGGATGATTGTAGATACGCCTGCGTTGGAGATCAGCCAGCTGAATACTACTACGATGATTACAACTTTTTTGTAGGAAACTTTACCGCCTGTCAGTTCTTCGAAGAAAGCACCTGTGGAGGAGCTCAGACCGATTGCTGTTGTCAGGCAGGCAAACAGTACGATAACGCCCAGCAGGATAACGCCGGCGTTGCCGAACAGTGCTTTTGTGATAGCAACCAGCAGTGCTGTCTGGTTCAGACCCTGCATGTCAGCCAGGTTACATGTTGTTGCGCCCAGATATGTCAGACCGCCGTAGATAACGAACAGACCGATGGAAGCAACGCAGCTGGAGCTCAGGACTGCTTTAGACAGGGAGTGACCTTCTGTGTAGCCTTTGCCCTGTGCACTGGATGTGATGATCATGATGAAGATCATGGAAGCCAGTACGTCCAGTGTCTGGTAACCGTTCAGAGTACCGTTCTGTACGGGGTTTGTTGTTTCAGGTAGATCAATGGGGCCCAGAGGGGAGATGATACCTTTGATGATCATAACCAGCAGTGTGATAACCAGTACGGGTGTCAGGAAAGCGCCGATGATATCAACTACTTTGGAAGGACGAATTGTCAGAGCCAATACGATTGCGAAGAAGATCGCGGAGAAAATCCATGTGCTGAAGTTAGGAGCCAGAGGCTGCACACCGATTTCAAATGTGGTCGCTGCTGTACGAGGGATTGCAAGCAGGGGCCCAATACACAATACGGCGATACAGTTGATAATGGTGGAAGGAACCTTACCCATTACGTCTGTGATACCGTTGATTTCAAACTGTCCTTTACGAACCAGTGCCAGGATGGCAACCAGTGCCAGACCTACGTCAAAGATGAAGAAGAACAGGAAACCAATGAACCAGGATGTACCGGACTGCTGACCCAGCAGGGGCGGGAAAATCAAGTTGCCGGCGCCGAAGAACATGGCAAAGAGCGCACCACCAATGACTAGGATGTCACTAAATTTTTGCTTTTTTTCCATAGAATACAACCTCCTTATATTTTTCTCTCAGAAAAAAATGAATAATGACATGACGCTTAGTTTTGTACATATTGCATGTGAGAAAACCATAAGCTTAAGATATATTATGCAGAAAAAAACCAAAAAACACAAACAAACTAGGAATACTTTGGCGAAACTTTTTGTGTTAAAAGTTTCTTTATAATATTGTTTTATATCTATTTAAGTGTCAAAAGATGAAAAATAAAAATAAAATGAAGCAAAATTCATGGAAATTTGTATTTTGAAGAAATAGACGGCATGTACATGAAGTGTTGAGAAAAACATGTTTTTTTTGAGAAACATTAGGCAAAAACACAAAAGTATTCATATTTTCAAAGGATAATATTTACAAAAGGTGAGCATCTTTGATAAAAAAATTCAAAAAACAGGCAGGGAATTATGAATAAATATTTTCTGTATAAAAACTTAACATTCTACTTAGAATAAACATCTTTATGAAAAAACATGAAAAAAATATGGCTTTTCATCAATTTTAAAGGGTGCATTTTCCTTACGGATGTCTGTTTTTGTTCTGATGTAAATACAAAATAACTCTGTTAATGATTGACAGTTTATGGTATAATGTGAACGAAAAAACAAATCTCGATTTTGCAGCCATAGGGCAAAAATTTTTGAAAAAGATTGGATTTTCAACGGTTATCATAAAATTGTACCAATGGGGAAATGAGAGGAAGGTATATCTTGTCTGAGAACATACGACAAAAAGCTGTCAAAGTTCACCCGGACAAGCTCTCTGTTGTATGCCTACTGACAAGAAAAAAACAGGGATAAAGGGAAGATAGAAAAGCAGGTGATGGGGATTTATGAAGGAAATCAGCATACATGTGGGCAAACGCATCCGTTTGTATCGTAAAATGAAAAATATGACCATTGAAGTCTTTGCAGGACTTATAAATAAAAGCAAAGCTACCGTATCGAAGTATGAGAACGGGGACATTGCCATAGACATTGAAACATTGTTCATCATTGCCAATGCATTGGACATTTCAGTCAATCAGCTCATTGATTATGACAAAGAGGTGGAAGAAACGGAAACAAGGGTAGATCTTTCCGGCAGACGCCATGGGAAAACCCGGATGTACCTTTATTTCTATGATGGTCGTCGCAGCCGCATTGTCCGCAATGTCATTGATATTCGCGGAACCGGCGAAAATGGCATGTTCAGCGCGGATCTGTACGCGGATGTGGACGATTATTCCAACTGTTATAAATGTAAGTATCTTTATCATGGCACTATGCGCCGTTATGATACTTTCAGCAATTTTCAGTTTGAAAATCAGAATAATAAGATGGAACGGGTATTTCTCTATGCCATCAATTCTTTCAGCCCTGCAGGGCGCATGATAGGTATGTTTTCCGGCCTTTCCATACAGCCCATGCTGCCGGCATCTTTTAAATTCGTCCTTTCGCCGGACATCATGGAGGAGAATGAAGAGCTGAAGGAAATCCTCCGTTTCTCAAAGGAAGATATCCGCACCATGAAGAAAATGAACATGTTTATCGTGAACCAGCATTTGTGATATATGAATATGAAATGTCAGACAATTATGTAAGACAAATGCCGGATAAAAACCCCTTGGAAAAAGCAGTTTCCTACTATTTAAGAGAACATTGTTTTTCTTTTTCTTGATTTTATTTATGGAAACTGTAATGACTGCTTTCAGAAGAAAACAGTCTCCGTGTAATTCAATGAAAAAAGAGAACCGGAAATTCTTTTATGCTAAGAATTCCGGTTCTTTTTGTTTTCTTATGGAGAAGTCCCCAACAGGGGCTCTTTTTTTATATACGATCGGTCAGTGAAAGCATCATCAGCAGCCCTGCCATGCGCACCGTTTGGGGAGAAGGGGTACATCCCGTTTCACCGGAACGGTCACGGACAGCCAAAGCGCTGCCTTCTGCCAGAGAATATGCTACGTTCTGCTGAATCTGTCCCATGGTGTGAAAAAGCATCAGACTGCGGCAGATTTCATCCAGTCGGCTTTTGCCGGCATCATCGGTAAATGCTCGCAGCGCCCGCAGCAGTGTCACTTCCCGGGGCGGATGCTCTACGGCGTCTGCCTGCTGAAGGGCTGCGGCAGCCTGTATTTTCTGCAGATAATCCTGTTCCACCCTTGTCTGCATGGCTTGCAGAAAGGTATGCAGTTCATTTCTGGCGTTGTCGGTGTTTTGCAGGACTTTTGCCAGATGGAATACATTGTTTTCTTCCATAAAAAATCGCTCCTTTCATTCAGGCAGACAGGAAGGCTCCAAAAGACCACCGTTTTTCTCGGCGGCAGCACAGAGGCGTTGTTTCACCTGGCTGGGTGTAAGGCTGGGAAATCGCTCCAGCAAACAGGCTGCCATGCCGCTGACCATAGGCGTTGCCATGGATGCGCCGCTCATGGCGATGTAGCTGTGGTCTACGATGCTGCTTTTGGAACGGTTCTGCAGGGAAAAATTGTAATTGGGCGAAAGAACGGAGATGATGTTTTCCCCGTGTGCCCACAGATCTGGCTGACCTACGGATGTGGTCTGCTTGGCAGGAAACCATTCTCTGTCCTCCCATGTACCTACGGAAAGAATGCTGGGGCTGAGGGATGGCGGCGGCAGAAAATGCGCCCCGCCGTCAGGGTTGGCAGCGGCCGCCACCACCACAATGCCTTTGTGCCAAAGGGATTCCACTGCTTCCTGCAGAGGACGATGAACCCTTCTGTCATTGGTGCCTATGGATAAATTGACTACTTTTATATTATATTGTGGAGCGTTGTCCAATATCCATCGCATGGCGCGAATGGCGCGCAGGGAAGTGCCCTGTCCCATGGCATCCAAAATTTTCAGAGAAATGATGTGCGCCTGTGGGGCAATGCCTCGGTATCGTCCGCCGGAAAGTGTGCCGTTGCCGCAGGCGATGCCTGTGACATGGGTGACAGGCGCAAAAAAGGGATACGGGACAGGCGGTGCTGCATATCCATAGGCAAAGGAGGGAGAAACATGGAACAGGCAGCCATTTATTGCAGATTGTCAGTGGAGGACGCACAGCGGCAGGAAGGAAAAGACAGCGAAAGCATTGCCAATCAGAAAGAACTGCTTCTGGCTTATGCGGCAGAGAAAGGGTGGCAGGTGGCAGGCATCTATGTGGATGAGGATTATTCTGGTTTGCGGGAAGACCGCCCCGGCTTTCAGAAACTTATTGCCCATGGCAGAGAAGGACGGTTTTCTGTGATTTTGTGTAAGACCCAATCCCGTTTTACAAGAAATCTGGTAACGGCGGAACGGTATCTTTATGAGTTGTTTCCCTTGTGGGGCATCCGGTTTGTGTCCGTGGTGGATGGAGTGGATACGGCAAGACGGGAAAATAAACGGGCAAGTCAGATCAACAGCCTCATCAACGAATGGTACTGCGAGGAATTATCCGATAATATCCGGGCAGTCCTCCGCAGGAAACGGGAAATGGGGCAGTATCTGGGAAATTATGCGCCTTATGGTTATGAGAAAAGTTCCTTTGACCATCATGTGCTGGTGCCTTGTCCCCAACGGGCGCAGGTGGTGGCAGGAATCTTCCGGCTGTATCTTCTGGGGTTTTCCTGCGCAGGTGTGGCGGAGGTGCTCAATGACTGCGGCATATTGTCCCCGGCTATGGCATTGGCGAAGGATGGAAAGGACTGCGGCAGAAAGGCAAAAGGCATCTGGACAGCATCCACCATATGCAAAATATTGAAAAATCCTGTCTATGTGGGCAATATGGTACAGGGAAAAACAGAAAAGATCAGTTATAAGCAGAAAAAAAGCCGCCCTTGTCCCAAAGAACGGTGGACGGTGGTCTGCCATACCCATGCGCCGCTGATATCAGAGGAGATTTTTGCGGCAGTCCAAAAACGGATGGGAAAAAACAGAAAAGCATAGAAAAACAGCGGAGAAACCTGAGAAGATTTCTCCGCTGTTTTTTTTGAAATCAAACCATCTGGTTGACTTTAAAGATCAATTGGAATGCTCTGCGGGAATTGCCGATATGAGTTTCAATGGCTTTGCGCAGTCCTTCGGGATCAGCCGAAAGAGCTGCATCCAGAATTGCCTGATGTTCTTCCACACATTCGCAGTCACGATAATGAGGCTGGTTAAAGTATGTGCCGGCGGAGAATGTGAAAGGCTGCAGGTCTTTGAGAATTTCCACTGCTTTCTGGTTGCCGGAAGCAGTCAGATACAGAATATGGAATTCCAGGTCCATCTGGAAAAAGCCTTCTGCGTCCACGGTGGAATCGTTGCAGGAAATAAACTGTTTCTGCTTTTCCATGTTTTCCAGAAGCTGCTGGCGCAGGGTATTGTTGTAATTGAGGGTGGTGATGATGTCTTTGATGAAAAAGCTGTCCATCATCAGACGGATGTCAAAGGTATCATTCAATTCGTGGGGTGTCAGTGTGCGCACACTCATGCCCTTGTTGGGGGTATTGACCACCAGTTTTTCTTCTGCCAGACGCTGCAGTGCCTGTTTGACAGGTGTATCGCTGACGCCGTATTTTCTTGCCAGTTCTTTAATATTGATCTTTTCACCGGAAACTAACTGCTTGTTAGTGATTTCTTTTTTTATATCCGCATAGATCTGATCCGCTAGTGTAATTTTTTCGCTCATGTCTACTTGCTCCCCCTCCACTTGCAGTGTTCATGCAACTTTGATAACGATTCTATATCTATTGTAAAACCAGTTGTGCAAAAATTCAATAGACAATTTGTGTTCATCCGTTTTCCATTGAGAATAGATACACCTTGCAAGAGAAAAAAAGAAGGATGATTTTTTCAAAATGGGATTTTTTGGAATGGGAAAATGAATAAAAAAGGGTGTATACATTTGTAAAAAGCGCATAATGATTCAAAATGTTTGTTCTATATGCATAATAACAGTGTTTTTATGTGGTGGATAAATGTTTTTAAATTAGAGGAAATACCAATTGAAAATTAGAAAAGGATTAAATATAATCTAATAAAAAGTTTTATCTATCAAAAAAGAAGTTTTATTTATCGATAAAAAATTCGTTTTAATCGTGAAAAAAGAACTTCTTTTAAAAAAAGATGTGCTTTTGGGAGGATTCTAAAGACAAGAGGGAGGAGTATGTATGAAAAAAAGACTCGGTGTTCTGGCGCTGGCAACTGCCATGCTGCTGGGGATGACCGGCTGCGGCGGACAGAAGGAGGAAACCGCAGAAACCACAACACCCGCAGGGTTTGTGGAAAAGAAGGTAGAGCCTGTTACCTTTGAATCAGGCGTGGAACTGCAGGAAGATTGCAGACATTTGATTTATGCCCTGGGCAATGCCCCTGCTACCATCGACGCGGCAAAATTCTTTAAAATGCGTTTGGAACAGGAAACAAACGGCGCCATGACCGTAGATATCTACACAGATAACGTATTGGGTGGTGAACGTGAACTGTTGGAAAGCTGC
>CATZIM010000004.1 GCA_958420075.1 uncultured Clostridia bacterium
TTATTCTTCGGCACCGATGGCAACCATATCTTCCGGCATGGTGATGCCCAGTGCTTCAGCGATTTCCGCATTATATTTCGGTGTTACGTTTTCAGAAACGTATTCAATAGGCATGGTGGCAGGGTCTGCACCATTTACCAGAATTTCGTAAGCCATTTCACCGGCTTTGCAGCCCAGTTCGTAGTAGCTGATGCTCAGGGTTGCCAGACCGCCTGCTGCACACATATTTTCTTCTCCGCAGATGACAGGGATTTTTGCCGGTACGGTTACGTTTTTGATGATTTCCATGTTATTTGCCATGGTGTTGTCTGTTGGAATATATACTGCGTCGCAGTCTGTGATGGCGTTTGTGATAACCGCCTGTACTTCGTTGGAATCAGCCGCTGTAAATTCTTCCCATGCGATGCCGGCTTTGTCCAATTCTGCCTGTGCCAGCTGAGACTGGAACTGGGAGTTGGGTTCCGCGCTGCAATATACGATGGCTACTTTCTGCACATCAGGCACTACTTTCTGAAGCAGTGCGATCTGCTGGTCAACGGGTGCCAAATCGGATGCCCCTGTAACGTTGTAGCCCGGTGCGTCATTGGATTCGATAACGCCTGCTGTCACATAGTCAGTAACGGATGTACCCACGATGGGGATGTCTCCTGTTGCCGCCGCAGATGCCTGCAAAGCGGTTGTGGCATTTGCCATAATCAGATCCACGTTATTGGAAACGAATTTTGTTGCGATGGTAGCGCAGTTTGCCTGCTCATTCTGAGCGTTCTGATAATCGAATGTCACTTTGTCCCCCAGTTTTTCTGTGAGGGTATCCTGAAAACCTTTGGTGGCTTCGTCCAGTGCCACATGTTCCAGCTGCTGGATGATCCCTACGGTATAAGTGCCGTCGCCAGTGGTTTCCGCTGTTGTTTCTTCCGCTCCTCCGCTGCTTCCGCAGCCTGTCATGGCTATCATGACAGCCGCCATGGCTGCCGCCGCAATCACTCGCATATTCTTCTTCATAGTCATACACTCCCTTATCTATTTTTGCTTTTGTAACACATTGATGTTTTACTTTCGCACGCACATGCGGTTATGCTGTGCTTTGTTAAAGTACATTATAGACCTCAAAAACAAAAAGTCAAGGATTTTTCTCTCTTCCTCTGCAAATACATCGTGCATGATATTTATGCGTTTTTTCCCACAAAAAAGCAGCCCCTGTCAAGGACTGCTCCATCCATACCCAAATATAGCCGGATTCCTTGAAATACCAAGGATTTTAGCCATCACATTTTTATGCGTATTCTTCTCTTTTTCAAACAGTGTCGCCGTTTTTATATGGCACAGACTGATTTCTTTCTGCCAGCACCAAAACAGAAAAAAGCGAACCACATAAGTGGTTCGCTCTGAACTCTGATTTTATTTGCCTTGGAGCATTTTTCTCACAAGATTGCCTACGACTTTGTTGTCCGCACGGCCTTTTACCTTAGGGGTAACAATGGCCATTACTTTCCCCATTTCTTTTACGGATGCTGCACCGCTTTCGGCAACGGCTTCCGCTACAATCTTCTGAATTTCGTCTTCACTCAACTGCTCTGGAAGGTAACCCAATAAAATTTCGATTTCTCTGTTCAGTTTTTCGATCAGATCCTGTCTGCCGCTTTTTTCATATTCGGGCAGAGAGTCACGGCGGCTTTTCAGCTGTTTGGCAATAACGTCCAGAACACCGTCCTCATCCAGTTCGATCTTCTTATCTTTTTCAATCTGCAGAATGCCGGAACGAATGAGCTGTACGGTATCTTTCCGAACCGTGTCTTTCTCTTTCATGGCAGTCTTCAGGTCCGCAAAAAGCTGTTCTTTTAATGACATAACCATCATTCCTTTGCGCAACAAAATAAAGTAAAATTATTTGAATTTACGTTTTCTGGCAGCTTCGGATTTCTTTTTGCGTTTTACGCTGGGTTTGTCATAATGCTCTCTTTTGCGTACTTCGCCCATGATGCCGTCTCTAGCACATGTTCTTTTAAAACGACGCAGTGCGCTGTCTAAGGATTCATTTTCTTTAACTTTTACCTCTGACATGAATTTCCCTCCCTCCAGATGCGAGATTCGTGTACGGGAAAGGCTTACCTTTTTTACCGTACATTTAGGAATTATACACAAAAAAACAGCTCTCGTCAATAAAAATAAACGGATTGAGGCGAGAAAATTTGATTTTTCCGCAAATTTTGGCTTTCCCGACCAAAAAGCAGAGGCTCTTTCCCTTCTTCTGTTTATTTCCCGCCAGCAAAAAAACGGAAAAATCAAAGCACATTCTGCTCTTTTAGGCGCCTTTTTACCTAAAAACAGTAAATGTTCTAAGAAGCTTCTTCATGAGAAAGCAAAGAAAGCTGAAATCCTGATTATAACAGAGGATTCCAGCTTTCTTATTTTTACTGAGATTTTATCTGGCATGTTTTCTTCTGAAAACAGCCGTCGCAATTCCCCTTAAGACATCAAGGAAAAGGAAAACAATGTTTTCTTAAAGGGCAGCTGCTTTTTATGCTTTTTTCTTTTCTGTTTTCTTAGTGGTCTTTTTTTCTGCCTTTGCTTCTTCCGGCACCTTCCGTTCCAGCACCACCATACCCAGAGGAGGTACTTTCACGCGGATGCTGTTCTGGTAGTGATTCCAAGGCATTTTTTCGCTGACTGCGGCTTTTTTGTTGACCACGCCGCTGCCGCCGTATTTTTCCGCGTCACTGTTGAACACTTCTTTGTATGTTCCCGCAAAAGGCACACCAATACGGAAATCTTCGTATGTTTCCGGTGTGAAATTGCAGATGAAATACAGTTCCTTGTCCTCACTGCGGCGAATGAAGGAAACCACAGAGGATTCCGCGTCGTCGCATTCGATCCATGTGAAGCCATGGGGATCATAGTCCTGCTGCCAGAAAGGACTTTCGGACAGGTAGAAGTGGTTCAGATCTTTCATATACAGCTGCATTTGCTGATGGTCTTTGTACTGAAGCAGATGCCAGTCCAGAGAGCGCGCTTCGCTCCATTCGTTGAACTGGGCAAATTCCCCGCCCATAAACAGCAGCTTTTTGCCGGGATGACCGTACATGAAACCATAGGACAGACGCAGGTTTGCGTATTTCTGCCACAGGTCGCCGGGCATCTTGCCGATCATGGCGCTCTTTTCATGTACCACTTCGTCATGGGACAGTACCAGTACGAAGTTTTCAGAGTAATTATATGCCATACCGAAAGTCAGGTTGTTGTGATGATACTTCCGGTAAATAGGGTCTTTTTTGATATAGAACAGGAAGTCGTTCATCCAGCCCATGTTCCACTTCATGGTGAAGCCCAGACCGTTGTCATCTGCGCTCTTTGTGACACCTTCCCAGGATGTGGATTCTTCCGCAATCATCATGGTGCCGGGCAGACGTTTGGACACGATGGAGTTCATGTGTTTGATAAATTCCACAGCTTCCAGATTTTCTCTGCCGCCGTATTCATTTGGTGCCCATTCGCCGTCGTTCTTGCAGAAATCCAGATACAGCATGGAAGCCACTGCGTCTACGCGCAGACCGTCAATGTGGTATTCATCCAGCCAGAACAGAGCGTTGGCAATGAGGAAGTTGCTGACTTCTTTTCTGCCGTAGTTGAAGATATAAGTGCCCCACTGGAGATGTTCTCCCCGTCTGGGGTCCTGATGTTCATACAATGCTGTGCCGTCGAACCGCCCCAGACCAAATTCGTCTTTGGGGAAGTGGGCAGGCACCCAGTCCAGAATGACGCCGATGCCGTTCTGATGGCAGGTATCGATAAATTCTTTGAACATGGCAGGTGTGCCGTAACGGCTGGTAGGTGCGTAGTAGCCCGTCACCTGATAGCCCCAGCTGCCGTCAAAAGGATGTTCTTCCACAGGCAGCAGTTCAATGTGGCTGAAGCCCATTTCTTTTACATAAGGCACCAGTTTTTCCGCCATTTCCGTATAGGTCAGGAAACGGTCGCCTTCTTCGGGCACACGCATCCAGGAACCCAGATGGACTTCATAAATATTCATAGGCGCTGTATAGACGTTTGCTTTCTTTCTGGCGGTCATCCATTTTCTGTCTTTCCATTTATACCGCCCGATGGGGTAGATCACAGAGGCTGTTTCCGGACGCAGCTGCGCATAGAAAGCGTAAGGGTCGCACTTGTCCACCTGTTTGCCAGTGGACTGCACCACATGGAATTTATACTGATCCATGGCAGCCAAGCCGGGAATGAACAATTCCCAGATACCGGACTCGCCCAACAGACGCATGGGATGTCTGCGGGTATCCCAGCCGTTGAAGTTCCCAATGACGCTGACGCTTTTTGCATTGGGTGCCCAAACAGCAAAGGAAACGCCTTTTGCCCCTTCAAATGTAATCAGGTGCGCGCCTAATTTTTCATAAATTTCGTAGTGATTCCCTTCGCCAAACAGATACCGGTCATATTCAGAAATGGTAGGGCTGAAGGCATAAGGGTCATATGTGTGCCAGCTGTTGCCCTGATAATCGGTGCATTCCAGCCGGTAACGGAACCATTCTTCTCTGTCAGGAATAATGACTTCAAAAAATCCGTCCTCGTGAATGCGTTCCATGGGATATTTCAGTCTTCTGGTATTGGCATCCACAACGGTAATGGTCTGGGCGCCGGGGATAAACGCACGTACAACCACGCATTTTTTTCCGTCTTCCTCCACTTCGTGCATTCCCAGCACGGTATGGGGGTCGGCATGCTCCCCGTTAATGATTTGGAAAAGTTCGTTCAAGTGTTTAATGGTAATCATCCTCTCATCCCCTTTTGTATCTCTCAACTTTTGCTGGCGAGATGTATTCAGGTTATATTATATACCATTTTTGTTCTGAATTCTATCCAATTTCACAATTCTTTGTTCATGAAAAACGACAATTCTTTCGTGGCATTTTCATCAAAAAAAAGATTGCCGAAATCCTTCTGCCGAAAAACTTCCGCTTATCCTGTTTTTCCTCTGAAGACAGCCACCGCAGTTCCCAGGCAGAAATCGGGAAAAAGAAAAACAATGTTTTCTGAATAGGAAACTGCTTTCCGCCTGTTTTTTCATGGGAAAACAGATTGTAAAACACCACGAAAACAGATATACTGTAATTAGAAAAACAAATGTCTTTCCCAGACATATCATTCCATAAGGATTTTTCATATCACTGAGGGGGGATCGCTTTATGAAACTGATGTTTTTAGGCGCTGACCATGAAGTCACCGGCAGCTGCCATTATATCGAAGCCTGCGGCAAAAGCATCCTGTTGGACTGCGGCATGGAACAGGGACGGGATACTTACGAAAATCAGGAAATTCCCGTTGCCGCCTCCGCCATCGACTATGTGTTTTTGTCCCACGCCCATATTGACCATTCCGGACTTTTGCCCCTGCTGTATAAAAACGGCTTTCAAGGCAAAATCTACGCCACCGATGCCACCACAGACCTGTGCCGCATCATGCTGCTGGACAGTGCCCACATTCAGGAATTTGAAGCCCAGTGGCGGAACCGAAAGGCAAAACGTGCCGGTGCGCCGCCTTTTGAACCTCTCTACACTACAGCAGAAGCCACAGCCGTTATGGAACACTTCGTTCCCTGCGACTATATGGAAATGGTGGAAGTCTGCGAGGGCATCCGCCTGCGTTTTACAGACGTTGGGCACCTCTTAGGTTCCTCCAGCATGGAAATCTGGCTGACAGAAGGGGATATCACCAAAAAACTGGTATTTTCCGGTGACATCGGCAACATCAACCAGCCCATCATTCATGACCCTCGCTACACAGCGGAAGCGGACTACGTCATCATGGAAAGCACTTATGGTGATCGTCTCCATACAGTCCCTCCCGACTATGTGCAGGCATTGGCGGAAGAAATCCAGGAAACACTGGATGCCGGCGGCAATCTGGTCATTCCTTCCTTTGCCGTAGGGCGTACACAGGAAATGCTCTACTTCATCCGGGAAATCAAGGAACGGAATCTGGTAACGGGACATGATAACTTCCCCGTTTACATCGACAGTCCCCTTGCCATTGAAGCCACAAGGGTATTCATGGAAAATCGTCTGGACTGCTTCGACACCGCCGCCATGGAACTGGTGAAAAAGGGTATCAACCCTCTGCAGTTCCCCGGTCTGAATCTTGCCATCACCCCAGAGGATTCCACCGCCATCAACTTTGACCGGACACCAAAAGTTATCATTTCCGCTTCCGGCATGTGCGAAGCGGGACGTATCCGCCATCATCTGAAACATAATCTCTGGCGTCCAGAATGTACCATTCTCTTTGTAGGCTATCAGGCCATCGGCACACTGGGGCGCAACATTGTGGAAGGCGCCAAGGAAGTGCGGCTGTTCGGTGAAACCATCGAAGTCAATGCCAAAATCCATCAGCTTGCCGGTGTCAGCGGTCACGCGGACAAAAAAGGTCTGCTGAACTGGATTCACCACTTCGACCAGAAACCCCAGACAGTCTTTGTGGTACACGGAGAAGATCTGGTCTGCGAATCCTTCAAAAACTGTCTGAAAGAAGACTATGGCTTCCATGCCGTAGCCCCTTACAGCGGTGCCTGCTTCGACCTCTCTGATGGCTCCATGATTTCCGCCGGTGTGAAAATCCCTGTGGTGCCGAAACTCTATCCCCATGCCCGTGCAGCAACAGAAGGGGGCAAACGCGCCATGTACCTTTCCGATCAGCTGGACGAAGCCGGCAAACGGCTCCTGCGCATCATCAGCCAGAACAAAGGCGGCGCCAACCGGGATATGGAAAAACTCCTCAAGCAGATCAACGCCCTTTGCGACAAATTGGAAAGCTGACTTTCCTCTTCATACCAACCCCAGAAAACGTCGGATTTCTTCGGATTTCCGGCGTTTTCCCGTTTTTCCAAAGAAAAAGCACGAAATCCCTAAAAGATTTCGTGCTTTATATTATTTCCCTGCAATATCCATTTCTCTCACCCGTACGGAGGGTGCCCCCTTGCCGCCGCTGGTGAAATACAGGTCATTTGCCGCTTCTGTGATGTTTTTCAGCAGTTCATAAAAATTCCCTGCTACGGTAATTTGTTCCACCGCCTGTCCCAGTTTGCCTTCTGTCACCAGAAAACCTTCCGCCGACAGGGAGAAATCACCGGAAACGGTATTGGCTCCGGCATGAAGCCCCGTAATATCCGTAATGAGGATGCCTTCGCCCATGTCCGCCAGAAGTTCCTCCTGACTGCGCTGTCCCGGTGCTAGATAGAAATTGGTCACCGCCGTTTTGATGGGTGCCGTCAGACCTGCCTTAAAGCCATTGCCTGTGGAAGGAACGCCGTCTTTTCTTGCCGCCTTCCGGTTATACAGGTATGTTTTCAGCACACCATTCTCCACAACGGCTTTGTTATAACAAGGTACCCCTTCACTGTCAAAAGGCGTAGAAGCGTACCCCTCCGGCAGCAGAGGATCATCCCGCAGTGTCACACAATCTGCGGCGATCTGTTCTCCCACTTTTCCGCCCAGCATGGAAAATCCTTTCTGGATGTTTTCCGCAAAGAATACTCCGCAGAATACCCCCAGAAAGTTTGCCATAACAGGGCCATCCAGCACCACTTTATATTTTCCGCTGGCAATAGGCGCCGCGCCCAAATGGCTTGCGGCAATCTGTGCCGCCTTTCTGCCTGTTGCCACAGGGTCAAACTGTTTCCAGTCGTTGCCTTTCCAGAAGTGGGAGCCAGTCTTGACTTCTTCCCCATCTTTTGCAATGGCACAGACGTAAGCCGTCACGCTGTTTTTTGCATGGTAGAGGGATAAACCGTAGCTGTTGGCAATGGCGGTTTCCATCCAATCCGTATCCAGCACGCAGTAATCCATGGAAGCAATGGAATCTTCCCCTTTCAGGGCAGCGTGTTCCATTTTCTTTGCCGCCAGTATCTTTTCTTCTGTGGTCAACCGTTCCAGTGCCTTGTTTTCCCCTTCCAGAGCAGGATAAACGTCACCAGCATGGTACAGTTCCTCCCATTCGCTTTCGGAAAGAAGTTCCGCATGTTCCTTCGCCGCCGCCACCAGATAATCCGCCGCCGGTTCTGTCAGTTTTTCCGTATAGGCATAGCCTGTCCGTCCCTGCCATGTGCCGCGGAAAGAAATCCCCTGCAATGCGCTGTTTTCGTAATCGGAAACTTCTCCCTCCATAATCATAACTTCAAAATGTTTGCTGCCTTTATAATATACCTCGCAGTCGGTAAATCCTGCCGCAAGGGCTTTTTCTATGAGTATTTTCTGAAAATTCTTGTAATCCATTCTTTTCGGTTACCCCCTTCCGCCTACGGTCATTTCCTTGACCCGAATCATAGGCTGTCCCACATCTGTGGGAATGGAGCCGCTGATGCTGCCACACATGCCCTGTGCCCGCTTCAGGTTATTGCCCACTTTGTCAATCTGCATAAGGACTTCCGCCCCCTTGCCGATGAGGGTCGCTCCACGGACAGGTTCACAAATCTGTCCATTCCGGATGATATAAGCTTCCAGCACCGCAAAGTTGAAGGCCCCCGTTGCCGGGTCTACACTGCCGCCGCCCATTTGCTTTGCGTACAGCCCATAAGGCGTGTCAGCAATGATGCTTTCCGGCGTGCTGTTTCCCGGTGCCAAAAATGTATTTGTCATGCGGCTGGTAGGCGCAAAACGGTAGTTTTCCCGTCTGGCACTGCCTGTCACTGCCGCTCCCATCTTTCTGCCATTCATACGGTCAACCAGATAGGTTTTCAGGATGCCGTTTTCAATGAGTATATTCCGTCTGGTGGGTGTGCCCTCGTCATCCATGTTGGCGGAACCCCAGCCATTGGGGATGGTGCCGTCATCAATGGCTGTCACCAGAGGAGACGCAATCTGCTGTCCCAGTTTTCCAGCAAATACAGAAGCATTTCTTGCCACTGCCGTGGCTTCCAGCCCATGTCCGCAGGCTTCATGGAAAATAACGCCGCCAAAACCATTGTCAATGACTACGGGCATTTTTCCAGCGGGACAAGGTTTTGCCCCCAGCATGGTAATGGCAATCCTTGCCGCTTCTCTTGCCGTATCTTCCACGTTAATCTGGTCGAAAAGTTCAAAGCCAACCGAACCGCCGGGGCCCAGATGTCCGCTCTGCTTTTCTGTAGCAGAAGACGCCACTGCTTCCACAGTAAAACGGCTCCGCACCCGTCTTTCTTCCGCCCAAACGCCTTCGGAATTGGCAACCAATACGTTTTTGGTCACATCCAGAAAGCCTGTGCGGGTCTGGGTAATGGCAGGGTCATAGGCAAAAGCCGCCGCCGATGCCGCCGCCAGATAGTCCGCTTTTTTCCGTTTTTCCACATCGTCGGGCAGTACAAAAATGGGGTTGATGTTCTGCCATTGACGTGTTTTCCAGTCCGGCAGACGGAGCAGTTGTGTGCCTTTTACCGTAGACGCCATTTCCCGTGCTGTCCGCACCAGATTTTCTTCGGAAGTATCATTGACAAAGGCGTAAATGACACGATTGCCGCAGAACAAGCGAATGCCTGCGCCGTAATCCAGTCCGCCCAAAGCCGTTTCCACCTGCCCGTTCACCATGGCAATATGATTGCGCTTGGTCTGTTCCACATAAAGTTCCGCAAAGTCCGCCCCTGTTTCCAGAGCCGCTTCCAATGTATGTTCCACCACAGATTTTTTCAGCATGTGCCATCACTTCCTTTCGGTTCCGTTTCTTCCAGATAGCGGGCAATGGCTTCCAGATAATGAAGCATGCCGCCGCCCTGCTGGAATATCTGATATTTTTTCTCAAAAGCGGCATAGGGGATGGATTTGCGTCCGCCTTTCTGTGCCGCCTCCCAATAGGTCTGCAACGTTTCCAACGGCAGAAAATAATATTCCCCCAATGTGGAAAAATACACCAGCAAAAAAGCAATGCCCCGCTGTGCCTGAAAATCCTCCATAAACCGGAGCTGATGCTCGTGGATATTCTGGAGGGGCAGGTGCTTCTGCGCCGTTTCCTTGGCATCAAAGCATACGGGAATCCCCTGCACCACGCCCATATAGTCTACGGTACTGTTCTGGTCGAAGTATGCCAGCGTAATGGTGCGGCGTTTGTTGTCCACCTCCACTGGCGTGATGGGTGTGGGTATTTTCTGAAACAATGCCAGCCCTTTTTTCCGGTAGGATTCGTTTGTAAAATTGATGATTTCTTCTAAAGCGCTGCCCCGCAGCCCTCTGGAATTCCAGTATGCCATATGACCTCCTAGGGAAAAATTCCCCCTGTTATGTTCTGCAAATTTTATTTTGCAGACATTATACCACAGTTTTGGTTTCACGGCGCAACTATTTTAATGACTGCCAGCCAGCTCCGATACCGTCACAAAACGGATGCCTTCTTTTTCCAGTTCCGGCGCCATTTCCGCCAAAACCTGTGCTGTCAATACGCCCCCTTCCGGCCCCACATGACCGATGGCAACGGCGCTTCCTTTTGCCTTGGCAATGTCCGCCGCTTCCCGCAGCCGTTCCTCCACTACGCTCTTTTCCGTGGTGCTGTCCAGAAATACATCCCGTTCCAGCAGTTTCACCCCTTTTTCTCCTGCCAGTGTGCCGCATTTGCTCTCCGCCGTGGTGACGCTGTCCACAAACACGCCGCCTTTTTCCCGTACCACATCCAGCACACATCCCAAGGTATTCGCGTCCTCCATGACTGCCGAACCCATGTGGTTATTGACCCCTGCCGCCTGTGGCACCGCACAGTACGCCGCTTCCATGCACTGCCGGACTTCCGCCGCCGACATGCCCCGGCACACAGCCCCGTCCCCTACCCATTCGGGCTTTCCCGTCAGGGATTCCATGGGCATATGTATGATAACTTCTTTTCCTGCCGCTTTCGCCTGTTCCGCGTTTTCCGCCGTATGGGAAGAAAAAGGCAGTACCGCCGCTGTAAAAGGAATGTCCAGCGCCAGCATTTCCGCCGTTCCCGCGCCGTTGTAGCCAAAATCGTCAATGATGACCGCCAGTTTTGCCTCCTCCACCGTCATTTGCGCCGCCGGTACAAAAGCCGCCTGCAATTTCCCCGCTGTCCGGCCCGCCAGAAAACAACACACAAACAGCAGTCCAATCCCAAAACATTTCTTCTTTTTCATGGCATCCACTTCCGTTTTTTACCTTTATCCTATCCCCCTTTTCTTGTCCTTATGCCTTTTGGGCAGAAAAAAAGCCGGTATCCGCCAAAGAAAGCAGATACCGACCAAATATTATGCCATACTGTTTTTCTTCCAGAACCGGAACTCTGTCCAGATGAGCACTGCCGCCAGCAGACACGCCAGCACATCGGCAATGGGCGCCGCCGCCAATGCCCCTGTCAATCCGAATCTGCCGGACAAAATCAATGCCAGGGGAATCAGAAAGATAATCTGTCTGGACAATGCCACCAACAGGGATTTTGCGGGCTTGCCAATAGCCTGGAAAAAGGATGCTGTCACCTGCGGCAGGCCGTACACGAAGAATCCCAGCATATACAGCCGGAAACAGAACACCGCAAATTCCAGATACAGGGGTTCGTTCTTTACAAATAACCCAGCCATGAAGCCGCCGCCCAGCTGGAAAATGCCGAACCACACGATGGAAATGATGAATGATACCGTCACCGCTACACGGAAGGTCTGTTTTACCCTGCCATACTGTTTTGCGCCGAAATTGTAGCCGTTGATGGGCTGTGTACCGGATGCCACCCCAACGAACATGGCATGTGCCACCTGATAAATCTTCATCATGATGCCGTAGCAGGACAGGGCGATTTCACTGCCGTATTTTGTCACAGCACCACAGTCTGTCATAAGGTTATTCATAACGATTTGTGTCAGCGCCGTTGCCATCTGCATACAGAAACTGGGGAAACCCAGAGAAAGGATGCTGCCGCAGGTCTTGCCGGACAGTTTCAGGTATTTTTTATAGAAAGTGATGTGTTCAAATCTGGGGATATACGCCACGCAGATCAGTCCAGCCACTACCTGCCCGATGATGGTTGCGATAGCCGCCCCTGTGACACCCATGTCAAAGCCGAAAATGAAGATCGGGTCTAAAACCAGATTGATGCCGGCCCCAATCATCATGCTCCGCATGGTGTACTTAGGATTGCCGTCCGAACGGATGATTGCCGTAAATGCCATATTTGCCATCTGAAAGGGCAGCCCCAAAGCAAGGATGCGCATATAGGTCACAGACAAATCCAAAACCGCGTCCGACGCCCCGAAAAGGCGGGCGCAGGCAGGACCGCCGATGATAATGACAGCCGCCAAAAGAACCCCTGCCAGTATCAGCAGCACAAAGGCATTTCCGAATGTCTGTTCCGCTTTGTCCCGTTCCTTTCTGCCCAGACAAAGGCTGATGTTGGCGGCGCAGCCGTCCCCCACCATAAGGGCAAGGGCTGCCGAAATGGTAATCATAGGGAAAGCCACATTGGTGGCCGCCACGCCATTGATGCCCACAGCACGCCCCACGAAAATCTGATCCACAATGTTATACAGACAGTTGACAATGAGCGTCAGCACTGTCGGTATGGAAAACTGCATCAATAACTTACTGATCTTTTCCGTACCCAGAATGTTTTCTTTTCCCGTTTCCATGCCATTCCCTCCTCATTTTGCAGAAAAAAAAGACGCCTTTCGGCGTCCTTTTGAAATTCTTCTGTTCTCTGGACAGCCGAAAAAATCAATGTGATATCCATTGTATTTCTTCTCCCATCCAGACTGTCTGTCGGCTTCGTAATTGCAACGAATCAGCCTTTCGGCTCGCGGGCTGTTACCGCCGGTAGAGATGCACTCGTTTCCGAAGAATGTGTCTTTGTTCTGTTTATTTTACATCATCGACAGGCTTTCCGCAAGCGCCGCAGAATTTTTGCCCTTCTGCCAAAGGCGCACCACAGCCGCCGCAGAATCTGCCCACTTCGCCGTCAGCGTCAGTGATTTGCACATCACCGGCTGCCTCCGCCGCTTTCTGGGCTGCCCTCTCTGCCGCCTCCTGTGCCGCAGCTTCCGCTTCCAGACGTTTCTGCTCTGCCCGTTCCGCTTTTTCCGCTTCCCGGTCTGCTTTCACCTGTTCGATTTCCGCTTCCAGTTCTTTGATGCGGTCCTGTGCCTTTACGATTTTATCACAAATGGCTGTGGCTTCTTCGTCCAGCTGATCGCCCATGACGAATCTTGCCCAGTAATACATGCCAAGTTCCCGCTGGTACTCATTGATATTGCCTTTCTGTATGACAATATCGCTGTTGATGCGGTTGATTTCCAGCCCATCGTTGGCTTTGTCCGCCGCAGTTCTTGCCAGTTCTCCTAATTTATCCAAAAAAGCCATTTCCAGCGCCTCCTCATTTGTTCCATTTGCTTTGTATATTCGCCAAAACATACGCTTTTTCCTGCAAAAAAGCAGAAAAATGCATCTGCTTGCACGAATTTTGTATCTTTCCCCCTGTTTTTTTCCTGTCCATTAGGGAAAGCGTCCGAAAATTGCTCCTTTTCTTTGGACTTTTCCTCTAAATGCACAAAAAACGCCGTTTTCCCAAAACACCTGTTTACATTGCAAAAATACTACCGTATAATGATAATACTTTATTTTGATACGGAACGTGTTATTGCAGTGAGAGGGAGTCTGAATCATGGAGTTGTTGAAACAAAGAATATTAAAAGATGGGACAGAAATCGGAACGGAAGTCGTGAAAGTAGATTCTTTTCTGAACCATCAGTTAGATATCGGTCTGTTTATGGCGCTGGGCAAGGAGATCCATCGTCGTTTCGGTCATCTGGGCATCAATAAAATCCTGACCATCGAAGCGTCCGGCATCGGCATCGCTGCCATCACCGCCATTTATTTTGATCTGGTGCCTGTGGTTTTCGCCAAGAAAGCACAGCCCAATACCATGACAGAGGAATTTTACGGCGCGCCCGTCAAATCCTTTACAAAGGGTACCGTGTCCATCGCTCGTGTATCCAAAAATTATCTCAACGCCAATGATAAAGTTTTGATCATTGATGATTTTCTTGCCCATGGCGAAGCAGCAGCAGGTCTTGCCAATCTGGTAGAACAGGCAGGCGGCACTGTATGCGGCATTGCAGCCATCATCGAAAAGGAATTCCAGGGCGGCAGCAAAAAACTCAGAGATGCCGGCTATCTGGTAGATTCTCTGGCTGTCATCACCAAAGTGGAAAACGGCAAGATCTACTTCAAAGACTGAAAATCACATCTAACACCAAGGCACAGGGCTTTTCCCAAGAGGAAAGATCCTGTGCTTTTTTCATGGATTTCTCCCCTTTCTGTGCGCCCGCAAAAGACATTCGAAATTTCTGCATATTTTGTTATATTATTGTATGTTCCCATTTCTCCTTTATGAAAGAATGTCAGTTTTTTCCATTTTTCTTCACACATCCCCCTTACAACATAATATACAAAAAAATGTATGAAACCCCTGGTGATTTTTTCCATTTCTTTTTCCATTTACCCATTGAGAAACCATCTGCTTTTTGCTATGATGGAAGCGCATGTGCCCCTTTGATTGTCATGACCAAGAGACACTGGGAGCAGATGCATTTTTTATGTTTTTTTAATGGATTTATGTAAAAATTTAAGGGGGTTTTTTCTATGCTGCGAGGGTTCGCAGAAGATTTGAAGCACGAGTTTCGGGGATATAATTCCGCCGCACTGATGAAAGACCTGATGGCAGGTCTGACGGTTACCGCCGTTGCATTGCCGCTGGCACTGGCATTCGGTGTCAGTTCCGGTGCTGACGCCGCATCTGGTCTGATCACAGCCATCATCGCCGGTTTGGTCATGAGTTTGCTGGCAGGCGGATATTATCAGATCTCCGGGCCAACAGGGGCTATGGCAGCCATCCTGACTTCACTGGTTGCAGGCTATGGTCTGGACGGCGTATTCATTGCCACACTGCTGGCTGGTATCCTGCTGCTTCTGGCGGGCATCCTCCGTCTTGGGAAACTGACCTCTTTCATACCTGCCCCCGTTATCACGGGCTTTACCTCCGGTATTGCCATCGTCATTGCTTTGGGGCAGATCGATAACTTCTTCGGCACCCACAGCGAAGGCGCCTCCACCATTGCCAAACTGGCAAGCTACGGCACACTGGGCTTCCATCCCAATCTGACTTCCGTAGGCATTGGCCTCTTTGTGGTACTGTTCATGGTGTTCTTCCCGAAAAAATGGAACGCTGTGGTGCCCGCATCTCTGGTGAGCATCATTCTCACCACTGCGTTCTCCATTTTCGTTGGTTTGGATGTGCCCACCGTTGGCACCATCCCTCAGACTCTTTTCCCGGAAAAACGACTGCTCTTTTCCGCACTGGATTTGTCCACCGTTACAAACCTCATCATGCCTGCTTTCAGTATTGCCATTCTGGGCATGATTGAAAGTTTGCTCTGCGGTGCCAGCGCAGGCCAGATGACAGGCGTTCGACTGAAAAGCAATCAGGAACTCATCGCTCAGGGCGTGGGCAACATCCTGCTGCCTTTCTTCGGCGGTATCCCTGCCACAGCAGCCATTGCCCGTACCAGCGTTGCCATCCGTTCCGGTGCAAAAACACGTCTGACTGGTATATTCCACGCCGTAGGGCTTTTGATCTCCATGTTCCTCTTGGCTCCTGTCATGAGCCAGATCCCCATGGCTGCCCTTGCCGGTGTGCTTATGGTCACCGCATGGCGCATGAACGAATGGAACTCCATCCTGTATATGTTCTCCCATAAATTCAAAGGGGCTATGCTGGAATTTCTGGCTACCATGATTGCTACCATCGTATTTGATCTGACCATTGCCATTCTGGTAGGCGTTGTCATCGGTCTGATTTTCCTGGTGTCCCGTCTGTCCTTCATCGAAATCAACTACGAAAAGGTAGACATGGAACGTCTTCGTGTGACAGATCCCGCCTTGCTGAATCGTTACAATAACGCCATGGTGGCTTACATCACCGGTCCCATGATCTTCGCCAACACCCAGAATGTGGCAGATATCTCCACAAAAATCGGCGACTGCGACACATTGCTGCTGTCCATGCGTGGTGTATCCAACATTGACATTTCCTGTGCCCAGACCCTCCGCACTCTCATCGGAAACCTGCGGATGAAAGGCGTAGACGTGGTTCTCTGCGGTCTGCCTTCCCGTGCCATGGAAATGATGCGCAGAACAGACCTGGACGAATATGTGGGCAAAGAAAACTTCTACTGGAGTGTAGAACGTGCCCTGCTGACAAACCGTCCTCTGCCTCCCTGCCGTCAGGATGAAAAAAACTGATTCCTTTTAGGGAATACCTTCATACAAAACAAAAAAGGCTGAAATCCTTACCATACCAAGGATTCCAGCCTTTTTTCTTATGCTTTTTCCGCTTCATATTCCGCTACGCAGTTTTTCAGGATTTCATCCAGTTCCTGCCACTTCTGTTTCAGCCGCAGGGGTTTGCCTGTCTGGTCTAAAAAGCAATGCTCGGAAATGCCTGTAAACAGCACCTGTTCACTTCCTGCCAGTTTCATTTCGTATGCCAGATGCATCATCATGCCGTTGTATTTCTGCACCTTTACGGTAATTTCCAGCACATCGGCAAATGTGCAGCTTTTCTTGTACCGTCCATGTACCCCTACCACAGGGGAAACAATGCCCTCCGCTTCCAGACGGTCAAAACCCCAGCCGATTTTCTCCAGAAAATCCACACGGGCTTCTTCCATCCAGCGGATGTAATTGGAATGGTGGGCAATGCCCATTTTGTCTGTTTCGTAATACTGTACTTTATGCAAATATGGTTCCATATGTCGCCTTCTTTCTTCAAATGGTTTCTTTTTTTGTATTCGCCGCCGAAGCTCCTATTCCTTCCCGCCTCTGCATGTTGACATAATTTTTCCAGAAAAAGCTTCCTTGCTTTGCCAAAATTTTACAAATCTGAAAAAATCGTTGCCAAAACATGCCGTCTCCCACTAAACTTATAATAGAAACTTATGCCGCCGGCAGGCAGAACAGGAGGAATGTCTATTGAACGAAATTTTATTGCTGGCAGGCATTGTCATCATTATCTGCATTCTGGTGCATCGTCTGACCTTTCGCCTGGGGGTACCGTCCCTGCTGGCGTTTCTGGCTCTTGGCATGTGCTTCGGTGTCGATGGCATACTGCATATTCCCTTTGATAATTACCGTCTTTCTGAAGTCATCTGTTCCATCAGTCTGATCTTCATCATGTTTTACGGCGGCTTCGGCACCAACTTTGAAGAAGCCCGTTCCGTTGCCGTCAAATCCACACTGCTTTCCACCCTTGGGGTACTGTTCACTGCCGGACTGGTAGGTGTCTTTGCCCATTTTGTCCTGCATCTTCCCTGGGCAGAAAGCATGCTCATCGGCTCTGTGATCTCATCCACAGATGCCGCTTCCGTATTCAGCATTCTCCGTTCCAAAAAGCTGAACTTGAAAGACCACACCGCTTCCATGCTGGAAATGGAGTCCGGTTCCAATGACCCCATGTCCTATATGCTGACCCTGCTGTGGATCACCATACTGACAGGGGATCAGGTATCTGTGCCTCTGCTGGTGCTGCGTCAGCTTGCCATTGGCGGCATTCTGGGTCTGCTGTTGGGCAAAGGCGCTATTTTTGTACTGAACCGCTGCAATTTCTATATCGACCAGGGGAATACCATATTCCTTCTGGCTGTTTCCGCTCTGGCTTACGCCCTGCCTTCCGCTTTGGGCGGCAATGGGTATCTGAGCGTATATCTTTGCGGCATTGTCATGGGGAACTCCTATCTGCCCCATAAGCGCGATCTGGTGCTGACATTCGACGTATTGACAGGCATTGCCCAAATGGTCATCTTCTTCCTGTTGGGACTGCTGGTGACGCCTTCTCAGCTGCCTGCCGTATTCCTGCCCTCTTTGCTTATCATGGCGTTTTTGACCCTTGTGGCAAGACCCCTTTCCGTAACTGCGGTACTGGCGCCCTTCCGTTCTTCCAAAGAACAGATTGGCTTGGTTTCCTGGTCTGGGCTGCGAGGAGCCGCTTCCATCGTGTTTGCCATTCAGGCAGTCCTCAGCGGTGCGCCTATGGAATACAATCTGTTCAACCTGGTGTTCTGCATTGTTCTCCTTTCCATCTCTCTGCAAGGCACTTTGCTGGCACCCATGGCACATAAACTGAACATGATCGACGAGAAAGCCGATGTCCGCCGCACCTTCAATGACTATCAGGCAGAAAGTGACATCACCTTTTCCAAGATTTCCATAGGCCCCACACATCCATGGGTAGGCCATCCCCTGCGGGATATCCCTCTGCCGCCGGAATTGCTGGTGACGCTGATCCTGCGAAACGGTGTTTCTCTGGTGCCTAATGGCTCCACTGTCCTGCTGGCAGGAGACCTGCTGGTTCTGGCAGGGCATGAATTCGAAGATCGGGAAAACCTGACTCTCTACGAAGTTTCCATTGACAAGACCCATAAATGGAAAGGCAAATCCCTGCGGGAACTGTCCCTGCCCAAAGGCACCCTCATCGTCATGATACAAAATGAAAACGGCACCGTTATTCCCGACGGCAACACCGTCATTCATGGGGAAGATACCCTGGTCATTGCCAGATTCTGATACCAAAAAAGCTGATTCTCAAAAAGAATCAGCTTTTTTCATTTATCTTATTTCTGTTCCGGAACCAATTCGCAAACGCAGTAATCCCATTTTTCACACAGATGTTTCTGCGCCTCCTTGGATGCCTGTCGCATACAATCCAGAGAAAGCACATCCCCTTCCATATGGAAATACACAGAAACCCACATTCTGCGTCCCGTGCGGGTCACATCGTAAAACACAGGCTCAAATCCATATGCCTGCAAAAGAGGTTCACAAATCTCTTTGACCTGCTCCAATATTTTTTCATCAGGCGCAAAAAGGAAAATATCTTTCACAGCGCCAAAAAACATTTTAGCAGCCCCCGGCAGTGCGAAGGCCACCACCAGCAATGCCACCACCTGGTCTACATAGGGTGCCATCCATGCAAGACTGGTATCTTTCAGTACCTTTGCACCAAAGAATGCCGCTGCCATACCCATGCTGTAAAGGACATCCAGCCGCCATGCCATCCATTCTGTCTGCAATATGGGAGAAGCCACTTTTCTGGCACCCACATACATGACACCCAGAATACAAAGGCTCACCAGCCCCAGCAGCAGCTGGAACATGGATACTGCCTCATACGCCACATGAGCGCCGCCGGAAAGCATGGTCTGGATAACATTCACTGTCAATCCTGCCATGACAGAAAGCATCATGGCAGACTTCACTGCTGTAAATACCGATTCCACCTGGGCATAGCCGAAGGGATATTTCTCTGAAATCGGTCTGTAAAAAAGAGGTGTCAAGCAGACGGCCGCTGCCATCATGAGCATTTCCGCCCCGTCATAGGCGGCATCCATGAGCACCGACTGGGAATGGCTGGCAAAGGCAAACAACAGTTCCGCCGCCACAAAACACACGTCGGCAAAGACAGAGAGCTGCAAAATCCGTTTTTCCGTCTGCAATTCTTGATTTCTCGACCTTTTGGGCATCACTGCCCCTTGGGTTTGTTCCATTTTCATTCACTCCTTGTAAAGACGCTTGCTGTTTTTGAAAACCATCACCGTCCCATCTGCGGCAGACTGCTGCCCCCGTGATGTTCTTCCAAATGGTTTTCTCTCGCTTTTTTGCGGCTAAGGAAGATATATTATTGTCCCAAACCCCTTTCTTTTGACCTTTCCTTCTGATTTATCATATAAAAAAAGAGAGAATATGGATTCTCTCTTTTTTCGTCGCATTTAAAACTTTAATTCATCGATATCCATAGTGCCCATGGGAATGCTGTTGCCGCAAGCGGGACAGGCAATTTCCTTCTGGGTTTCCATGGTTTCCTCATCCACGTCGATTTCCTCTCCGCAGTTGGGGCAGATGAAGGAATAGAAGTATACGGGTTCTTCCGTTTCTTCTTCATCCAGTTCCATTTCTTCCAGTTCTTCATCGTCCAGGAAGGTTTCCAGCATAAATGCCATATCCTCCAGAATATCCATGATGCCGTGGAAAATCTTGCCTTCTTTGGTATCGGGATCAAACCCGCTGCCGTCGCAAAGCCCTCTTAGATATGTGATTTTCTTATCGAAATATTCCATTTATCACTGCCTCCTTCCGAAAGATTGGAAAAAAGATTAGTTGTTAACTCTGCTCAGGTATTCGCCTGTACGAGTGTCGATTTTGATGATTTCGCCCTGGTTGATGAACAGAGGTACCTGAACGGATGCGCCTGTTTCAACGATAGCGGGTTTTGTAGCGCCCTGTGCTGTGTTGCCTGCGAAACCAGGTTCTGTGTCTGTGATTTCCAGTTCAACGAACAGAGGGGGTTCGATACCGAATACGTTGCCGTCATGAGCCAGCAGTTTTACGTTTTCGTTTTCTTTTACGAATTTCAGGGAATCGCCAACGTCTTCAGCGTTCAGAGCGATCTGGTCGAATGTTTCGTTGTTCATGAAGTGATACAGTTCACCGTCATTATACAGGTACTGCATATCCATTCTGTCGATGTGTGCTTTGGACATTTTTTCAGTAGGACGGAATGTTTTTTCCACTACTGCACCTGTTTTGATGTTTTTCAGTCTTGTACGAACGAAAGCCGCACCTTTACCGGGTTTTACATGCTGGAATTCCAGTACGCTGTAAATTTCGCCTTCGTATTCCATGGTTACGCCGTTTCTAAGTTCACCTGCAGAAATCATGTTTCATTTCCTCCTCAAATTTCATCTTACGGGAAAAAATTCCCGCTGCTTTTAAAAATTATACTATATTTCTTATTCTAAAAATAAGCATATCCTTTTATATTTTAATGGAAAATCATTGATTTTTCAATACATAATCTGAAAAAAACCATCTTTTTGGCTCAGATCATGCCATTTCTCTTGAAATAAACCTGCATGACTTTCCGCTCCGCACCACGTTTTACCTTTGTGATGAGCTGGTCACGGTCGCAGATGGGCGCTGTCATGATGCAGTACAGACCGCCTCTGTGGCCGCACCACATATCTGTAAAGACCTGATCGCCTACCATAGCCGCTTCCTGAGGCACCAGACCCAGTCGTTTCAAGGCCTGCTTCATTTTTCTTGGATTAGGCTTGCCTGCTTTGTGGATGGCAAGGGCTTTCAGGGGCTTATTGAAGCGATGCACCCGTTCTTTGTTGTTGTTGGACAGGATGCACAGACGGAAACCCATTTCCTGCAGCTGGGCAAAAAAGTCAATGAGTTTTTCGTCGGGGTCTGCCACATCAAAGGGCGCCACCGTGTTGTCAATGTCAAATACTAGTCCCCGTATGCCCATTTCCTTCAGCTCCGCCAAAGGCAGGTCATAAATGGACTGAATGTACAAATCAGGGAAAAAACGTTCCAGTATCATATTGCCTCCTTATATCCTCTCGTCCAGTTCCATACGCAGCAAAGCGTTTTCCTCCACCGTTCCCAGCTGCTCCCCGCTGAGATAACGGATCATGGCTTCGTCTGCGTTTCCCGTCACGCCGTAAATCAGTTCAATGCGCTTGGTGCGGAGCAGGGTTCTGCCTGCCGAACGGATATTGGCGCAGAGCACCACATTGATGTCCTGTTCCGTGAGAAACTCCGCAATGGTCTTATCCCCCAAGGGCACCACTTCTTTTGCCTTCACCAGTTCGATTTCCACATCATAGACTGTAAATTCTTTCGTTTCGCTGTACCGGAGAAAAATCTCCCCGTCCTTTGTGGGAATGGCAACCCGCATGGCCCACACCTTCCTTTCTTTGTCCTATTGTATCCATCCTTTGGGGGCGTGTCAAATTTTCCCGTAATTTTTTTTGCGTATTTCACCGAAAAAGGGTAAAATAGGAACGAATACAGAAGGTTACATCGAAAGGAGATTGAAATATGGACCCTAGAATTGAACAATTGGCTTATAATCTGGTGCATAATTCCTGCCGCCTCCAGAAAGGCGAAAAGGTCATGATCCATCAGAACGGCATCCATCCGGCACCGCTGGTGAAAGCCATCATCAAAGAAGTATACAAAATCGGCGCGACACCCTTTTTGCAGCTCATGACAAACTCTCTGGAACGTGAACTGCTACTGGGCGCCACAAAAGAACAGATGGAACTCATGGCAAAGGCAGACAGCCTGCTCATGAACGAAATGGACGCTTTCATCGGTGTTCGCGGTGAAGACAACATCACCGAACAGGCAGACGTGCCCAACGAAAAACAGAGCATTTACGAAAAATATTACTCCGCTCCTGTACACCATGAAATCCGCGTACCCCATACAAAATGGGTGGTACTGCGTTACCCCACCAACGGCATGGCACAGTCCGCACATACCAGTCTGGAAGACTTTGAAGATTTCTACTTCAATGTATGCAATCTGGACTACGGCAAAATGTCCAAAGCCATGGACAGCATCGTTGACCTGATGAACCGCACAGACAAAGTCCGTCTGGTGGCAAAAGGCACCGACCTGACATTCTCCATCAAGGACATTCCCGCAGTGAAATGCGCCGGCACCTGCAACATTCCCGACGGGGAAATCTACACCGCCCCCGTTCGTGACTCCATCAACGGCGTCATCACTTACAACACCCCTTCCGAATACAACAGTTTTACATTTGAAAATGTAAAACTCACATTCAAAGACGGGAAGATCATCGACTGCGACGGCAACGACAAAGAACGTCTGGAACACATCTTCAACACCGACGAAGGCGCAAGATATGTGGGTGAATTTGCCATCGGCGTAAACCCTTATATCACAAAACCCATGAACAACATCCTGTTCGATGAAAAGATTTCCGGCAGTATCCACTTCACCCCCGGCAACTGCTATGACGACGCACCCAACGGCAATAAATCCGCTATCCACTGGGATCTGGTGCTCATCATGACACCGGAATACGGCGGCGGTGAAATCTGGTTCGACGATGTGCTCATCCGCAAAGACGGACGTTTCGTTCTGCCTGAACTGGAATGCCTGAATCCTGAAAATCTTATGTGATTTTGTTTCGGCAGGAAACATAATATAATAGTAGAAACAGCCTTTCTCAAACAGAGAAAGGTTGTTTTTTTCGCATATTTTAAAGAAAAATAGAAAAATTGGGGGCAAATTCTGCCCCTTCTACTCTTGTTCCAGACAAAATCCCCCATATTGTCGTTTCCGACTCTCCCAGTCCGCACCGGACTGGCGAAAAGGTTTCCAAGTTTTGGGTACTTTTGCGCCAAAAGTACCTCTCCGAAGGACACTAGCCCTTAGATATCCGTTTTCTGTACCTTTCGTCGCTCTCGAAACAACTCCTCCGTTGCTGCCAGAAGTTCCGTCTGTATCTCCTCCACCATCTCCGCCATATGGGATACCGTCACTACATAAGGCGTTTTCCATGGGTCACAGCCTGCTGTCATGGCATCCAGCAAAAGGGAAAGAATACTTCGCACTAAGTCTGTTTTCTGGTATAAATCCTGCAATACATCCAATGGTTTTTCCATGATTTTCTCCCTCCTTTTGCCCATGGTATCACACCTTCTCCCCCTTCATGGGAAAGTGCTACAATCCAGTAGCATAATTTTTTTCCACAAAAACCATTTATTTCTCCTTTTGCCTGTATATCCGTTGACAGAAAAGCCCAAAATATAGTAAAATGCAAGGGACAACAGCAATGAAAAGGAGAGTAGGCGGCACACAATGCCACAGAGAGCCCCGGTAAGCTGAAAAGGGGCGCAGGAATGACGCTGAACATGGCCTTGGAGCTTCGCACCGACCGCTTCGGCATAGGCTGCGACGGGTTGCGCCCGTTACTGCGTGAGGGTATTTTTGTACCTGCTGAGGTCTTTTTTGTGAAAAAAAGATAAACTAAGGTGGTAACACGGTCACTTCCGTCCTTTGCAGAAAGGGCGGTTTTTTTATTGTGCGCCATCTTCCATTTTTGTAGAAAACCATTGAAAAGGAGAGATATTTGTGGCAAAAGAAAAATTTTATATCACCACACCCATTTACTACCCCAGTGATAAGCTGCATATCGGTCATTCCTACTGTACCGTTGCAACAGACACCATGGCACGTTACAAAAGACTGCGTGGTTACGATGTTATGTTCCTGACAGGTACTGACGAACACGGTCAGAAAATCGAACGTATCGCCAACGGTCAGGGCATGACACCCAAGGAATACACCGACAAAATCGTCAAAGGCATCAAGGAACTGTGGAGCACACTCTGCATCTCCTATGATAAATTTATCCGTACCACAGACGATTACCATGTAAAAACCGTTCAGAAAATCTTCAAACAGCTCTACGATCAGGGCGACATCTACAAAAGCTCCTATGAAGGCTGGTACTGCACACCTTGCGAATCCTTCTTCACAGAACATCAGCTGGTAGACGGCAAATGCCCCGACTGCGGTCGTGACGTGGAACTCTTGAAAGAAGAAAGCTATTTCTTCCGTCTTTCCAAATATCAGGACAGAATCATCAAATACATGGAAGAAAACCCTGAATTCCTGCAGCCCAACACACGTCAGAACGAAATGATCAACAACTTCCTCAAACCCGGTCTGGAAGATCTGGCTGTTTCCCGTACCTCCTTCAAATGGGGCGTACCTGTAGAATTTGACCCCGGCCACATCGTATACGTTTGGGTAGACGCCCTGTCCAACTATATCACTGCTCTGGGTTACGGCACAGAAGACGACAGCCTGTTCAAAAAATTCTGGCCCGCTGACGTACACGTTGTAGGGAAAGAAATCGTACGTTTCCACGCTATTATCTGGCCTGCAATGCTGATGGCTCTGAACCTGCCTCTGCCCAAACAGATCTTTGGTCACGGCTGGCTGGTTATCAACGGCGGCAAAATGTCCAAATCCGTTGGTAACGTTGTAGACCCTAACGTACTGGTTGACAAATACGGCGTAGACGCCATCCGTTACTTCCTGCTCCGTGAAATCGCATTCGGTCAGGACGGCAACTTCAACAACGAAGCACTGATTCAGCGTATCAACTCCGACCTGGCAAACGACCTGGGCAACCTGGTTTCCAGAACCGTTGGTATGATCGACAAATATTTCGGCGGCACACTGCCCGCAGAACGCACCGCAACCGCTTTTGACGAAGACCTGAAAGCTGTTGCTCTGTCCACCACAGAAAAAGTGGAAAACGCTATGGAAAAAATGTTCTTCAGCGACGCTCTGGTGGAAATCTGGAATCTGGTTCGCCGTACAAACAAATATATCGACGAAACACAGCCTTGGATTCTGTGCAAGGACGAAGACAAGAAAGCGGAACTGGCAAACGCTCTGTACAACGTTGCAGAAAGCATCCGTATCATCTCCATCCTGATTCAGCCTTTCATGCCCAATACACCCGAAAAAATCTGGGCACAGTACAACATCACAGAAGGCGACGCAACTGCTTGGGACAGCACAAAAACATGGGGCGTACTGCCTGCTGAACTGAAAGTACAGAAAGGCGAAACACTGTTCCCCAGAATTGATATGAAGAAAGAACTGGCAGAACTGGAAGCAGCCATCAAAGCTTCTCAGGCAACATCCGTTGCAAACCAGCAGAAAAAAGAAGCAGAAAAGAAAGCTGAAGCAGAAAGCGAATACCCTGCGGAAATCACCATCGAAGACTTCTGCAAAGTACAGCTGAAAGTCGGCGAAGTGCTGGAAAGCAAAGAAGTGGAAGGCTCCAAAAAACTGCTGCGCAACGTAATCAAAATTGGTGACGAAGAAAGAGTTATCTTCTCCGGCATCAAAGACGCTTATGCCCCCGGCGAACTGGTAGGCAAACGCGTTGTGGTTGCTTATAACCTGAAACCCAGAAAAATGATGGGTGAAATGTCTTACGGAATGATTCTGTGTGCCGAAGACGGAGACGGCAAACTGAGCGTTCTGACAACAGACGACAAAGACTTTGCAAGCGGGAGCAGCATCAGCTGATGTATTTCGAATCTCACGCGCATTATGACGATAAACGCTTTCGTGAAGACAGGGAGAAGCTCTTAGAGCTTCTCCCCTCTTGCGGTATTGACCATGTAGTCAATATCGGCTGTGACCTTGCCAGCTCCAAAGAGAGCATCCGTCTGGCTGAAAAATATGACTACATTTACGCATCCGTCGGCGTACACCCTCA
>CATZIM010000005.1 GCA_958420075.1 uncultured Clostridia bacterium
TTCGATGGCAGCAATCAAAGAACGGATACGGATTCTGGCTGCACCCAGGTTGTTTACTTCGTCGATCTTCAGCGCTGTGTAAATCTTGCCTGCCGCTGTCAAAATTGCTTTGACTTCGTCAGTTGTGACAGCGTCCAGACCGCAGCCGAAGGAGTTCAGCTGAACATATTCGATGTTTTCCTGTTTCTTTACGAAAGCTGCTGCTTCGTACAGACGGGAATGGTAAGTCCACTGGTCACGAACAACGGTAGGACGTTCCAGATGACCCATATGTGCCACGCTGTCTTCTGTCAGAACAGCGATGTTGTAGCCTGCAATCAGTTCGGGAATACCGTGGTTGATTTCGGGGTCTACATGGTAAGGACGACCGCCCAGCACAATACCTGTCATGTTGTTGTCTTTCAGGTATTTCACGGTTTCTTCGCCTTTTTTGTGCATGTCATGACGGAAGTTTTCCCATTCTGCCCAGCCGGCTTCTACAGCGGCTTTGATTTCTTTTGCATCGCAGCCCATGGGAACGAATTCGTCTGTCATACGTTTGATAATGGTTTCAATCTTATCCAAAGAGAGGAAAGGATTCATGAACTTGATGTTCTTTTCTTTCAGATCCTCTACGTTGTTTTTGATGTTTTCGTTATAAGATGCCACGATAGGGCAGTTATAGTTGTTGTCAGCTGCGCTGCTGTCCCGTCTTTCGTAAACGATACCGGGATAGAAGATGAAGTCTACGCCCTGTTCGATGAGGTACATGATATGGCCGTGTACCAGTTTTGCAGGATAGCAAACGGATTCACTGGGGATGGATTCCATACCCTTTTCAAAGATTGCCTTTGTGGAATAAGGGGACAGTACCACACGATAGCCCAGTTTTGTGAAGAATGTGAACCAGAAAGGATAGTCTTCCCACATATTCAGCACACGAGGGATACCAACGGTGCCTCTGGTTGCCTGTTCTGCTGTAAGAGGTTCATAGTCGAACAGTCTGTGGCGTTTGTATTCATACAGGTTAGGTGCAGGATTTTCGTTCTTTTCTTTGCCCAGACCTCTTTCACAACGGTTACCTGTGATGAATCTTCTGCCGCCGCTGAACTGGTTGATGGTCAGCAGACAGTGGTTGGTGCAGCCCTGGCATCTTGCCATAGTAGACTTGATTTCCAGTGCATTCATTTCTTCACGGCTTACCAGTGTTGTCTGATAGCCTTCTGTATATTTATCTCTTGCGATCAGACCTGCGCCGAAAGCACCCATGATGCCGGCGATATCAGGACGAACGGCTTCTCTGCCGCTGATCAGTTCAAAGCTTTTCAGTACAGCGTCGTTATAGAATGTACCGCCCTGTACGACCATGGATTTGCCCATTGCCTTAGGGTCAGCGATTTTGATCACTTTCAGCAGTGCGTTTTTGATAACGGAATATGCCAGACCTGCGGAAATATCTGCTACGTCTGCCCCTTCTTTCTGCGCCTGTTTTACACGAGAGTTCATGAAAACGGTACATCTGGAACCCAGGTCGATGGGTGCTTTTGCGAAAAGGGCAATCTTCGCGAAGTCCGCAACGGTGTAGTTCAGAGATTTTGCAAAAGTTTCGATGAAGGAACCGCAGCCGGAAGAACAAGCTTCGTTCAGCAGTACGCTGTCGATAACGCCGTCCTTGATACGGATACATTTCATATCCTGACCGCCGATATCCAGAATGAAGTCTACATCGGGTTTGAAGAACTGTGCTGCTTTATAGTGGGCAACGGTTTCGATGTAACCCAGGTCCATCATCAATGCTTCTTTGATCAAACCTTCGCCGTAACCAGTTACGCAGGAATTGCGGATAGTTACGCCTTCAGGCATCAAATCATACATTTCATTCAGACTCTGCATAACCACTTTCAGAGGGTTGCCTTCGTTGCCTGCGTAGAAGGAATACAGCAGGTCGCCCTGTTCGCTGACCAGAGCCACTTTTGTAGTGGTGGAACCAGCGTCGATACCCAGGAAGGCATTGCCTTTATATGTAGAAAGAGGTACGCGTTTTACTTTATCTTTATCGTGGCGTTCTTTGAACACCGCGTAATCATCTTCGTTTTTGAACAGAGGGTCCAGACGGCTTACTTCTGCGGACAGTTCTGCGCCTTTTTCCAGACGGCCCAGCAGAGTATCAAAATCCAGATTTGCTTCACCTTTGTTGGAAACGGCTGTGCCGTAAGCAGCGAAAAGGTGAGAGTTTTCAGGCAGCAGTGCTGTTTCGTCTGTCAGGTGCAGTGTTTCAATGAAACGCTGACGCAGTTCAGACAGGAAATGCAGAGGACCGCCCAAAAATGCCACATGACCACGGATAGGTTTACCGCATGCCAGACCGGCAATGGTCTGGTTAACAACTGCCTGGAAAATGGAAGCTGCCAGGTCTTCTTTTCTTGCCCCGTCGTTGATCAGGGGCTGGATGTCTGTTTTTGCGAATACACCACAACGGGAAGCGATGGGATAAATCACTTCATGGCCTTTTGCGTATTCGTTCAGACCTGTTGCATCTGTATGCAGCAGGCTTGCCATCTGGTCGATGAAGGAACCAGTACCGCCGGCACATACGCCGTTCATACGCTGTTCCACATTACCGCCGGAGAAATAAATGATCTTCGCATCTTCGCCGCCCAGTTCGATGGCAACATCTGTCTGGGGAATCACGGTTTCGATGGCATTTGCTGTAGCAACCACTTCCTGAATGAAGTCTACGCCAACGGCTTTTGCCAGAGCAACGCCGCCGGAGCCAGTGATCATGGTTGCAAATTCACAATAACCCAATTCTTCCTTGGCTTCTGCCAGGATTTCTTTTACGGTTTTCTTAATTTCGGAAAAATGTCTGCGATAGCGACTAAAAACAATTTCATTTGCAGAATCTGTCAGCACGACTTTGACTGTTGTAGAACCGATGTCGATCCCCATTTTGTATGTCTGTTCATTATGATACTGCACTGTTCACACCCCCATGCAAATACTTCAGATAAATGTCCTGTGCGGCAATGTCCCGCCAGAGCTGTTCTTCCATATATCTGTACTTCTCTTCGTCGTCAATGGTTTCATCCAGCACCTTCAGTGCCAGGATGCCGTCCTGCATAGCCAAGGTCATCATCACACAGCTTTCAATGTCCACATCTGCGGCGATTTCCTTACGTTCCTTCCCCCGCTCCAATATGCGGCGCAGGACTCTTTTTCTTTCTTCGGTATTCTGTGCAAAATAACTTTGCACTTCCTCGTATTTTTTCATGCCTTCATAAAGCAGGAAGTAAAAATCCCGAAAGGCAATATCCATACCAATGTTTTCCTGGAATTTGCGGAAGCGCTGAGGCGCAAAAAAGGCGTCCCACAACAGGGTCTTTGTGGAAACGTCCGGGCGTTTGTTTTCCCATGCCTGCCGCATTTCTTCCAAGGGCTGTAAATAATAGGGGCGCAGGTACGTTTCGATGACCTTACCCACCAGATCTTCACGGCTTTTAAAGCAATAATAAAAGCCGCCTTTGGTGGCACCTGCTTCCCGAATGATTTCGTTGGTGGAGATATCGGAAAACCCTTTGCCCAGGAACAGCCGAAATGCTGTCTGCAAAATATTCAGTTCCGTTTTCATGCGATCCCTCCTTTATGTATACATACAGACCGGTCGGTCTGATTTCTGTAACATTATATGCCCTTAGGCCGTTAAAATGCAATTAAGAAACCGCTAAGATGTCGTTAAGAATCGCGGTATATCAACATTTTCTCCAATTTTTCCGTGTCGATTCCGACATGGATGCGCATTTTTCCCAAAGAAAAAACAAAGGTCTTTCGACAAAACCCACCTTTTTTGTATACAAAAAAACAGATTCCTCTTTTTACAGAGAAATCTGCTTTTTACATCACCAAACAATACGCTCCCGCCAGACACAGCAGATGGACGGGATAGAACAGATAAAAGGCATATTTGCCGCCCGCATGTCCCACTTCTCCATGATACTGCCGCAGCAGCGCCCAGGTGCCCAAAGACACTGCCAGATACATAACGGACTCAAAAACAGCCGCGAATGTAATCCCCCAGGACAACAGCGCCAGAGGAATCCAAAGGCCGTAATAAAAGAGTATCATCCAGAACATAGCGCGCCACCGCTGAGGCGAATGCCATGTATACCAGAGCACAAAAACAAACACTACGCCAAAACCGCCGTAATCCGTCCCCATAACTTCCGCCAGCAGGGCAATGAGAAATACGGCAATTTTTCCCATTTCCCTCCTGTCCTTCTGCACAGAATAGGCATAGGCTACGCAGGACAAGACCCCTAAAAACAGTGTCATCATCACATTGGTAAGCCCAAAGGACAGGGATATTTTCCCCGTCAAAATCAGGCTTTTCACCATCTGAAAGGGGATTTCCGCTAATAATGCAAAGCCAAACAGCCGCTTCAGATAGGCTTTCACGTTATGGGTGTGCCATACGCCTTCTGCCAGCTGGAAGGCGAAAATCAGAAACGCCATCCGCCCCAAAGACAGGACAGCCGTATACAAAGTCTGCCCCATGGCAGGCTCCAGCACATCCTCAAAAATCTTCATGGCATGGTCCAGGAACATGGAACAGATGGCAAGTATCTTCAATTGAAACCTCGTCAATGTCATATGGATTTCCTTCCCGTAAAAACAGGATAGCTGAAATCCTTTCTTTTACAAAGATTCCAGCTATCATCGTTTTCTCCCAAAGCGGCATAAAACCAAACGCCGCCCTTTTCTCATATTTTTGTCATTTCCTGAATTTTATCCAGCTGATGGGCAATGATCTGGTTTTTGGTACGGATGCAGATCATCTGGATCTTGTTCATACCGATCAATTCCCCTTCAATGATGGTTTTCTGTGTGGTAGTGATGCGGATACGCATACCACGCTGGAACTCTGCCCCACGGAACAGAATGGTTTCAATGGGGAACAGTTCATGGCACCGTTCCATGGCCCGCGCCATATCCGCCTCGCCAAAGGTCTTTTTCACCACTTTCACACTTCTGCGGACGCTTCTGATGAATTCAATGATTGCCCAGATCACAAAGGCAATGACTGCCGCCAGAATGATCTGAGAGCCGCTCAATGATTGAAATCGTTCCAACATATCCCATCACCCTCCTTTATTTCAGTCTTTATGCAGATAGCTGTAAATTTCTCGTTTGGATACGCCGCGATCCTTTGCCACCTGCTTCATGGCGTCTTTTTCACTGTAGTTTTGACGGAGATAATGCTCCATATGTTCCTCAATGGAAACGCTTTCCCAGCTTTCCTGTGCCGCCTGCCGCTGCTGCTCCAAGGTATAGCCGGCAAATACCAGCACAAATTCCCCTTTGGGCGGCTGAGCCGTAAAGTGGGCTTTGATTTCCGCCACAGTACCACGGCGCACTTCCTCGAATTTCTTTGTCAGCTCTCGAATGGCTGCCATTTCTCTATCGGAACCGAAAATCTTTTCCAGTTCCTCCAAAGTATCCAGCAAACGATGAGGTGCTTCATAAAAAATCATGGTGCGGTGTTCCTTTTCCAGTGTGGAAAGAACCGCCCGCCGTTCTTTTTTCTCCATAGGCAAAAAGCCCTCAAACACAAACCGTCTGGTATCCAGACCAGAAAGCACCAGTGCCACTACCGCCGCAGACGCACCGGGTGCAACAGTCACAGGCACCCCTGCTTCATAGCACAGCTTTACCAAATCTGCACCAGGGTCAGAAATCCCCGGCATGCCGGCGTCTGTCACCAGTGCGATATTTTCTCCCGCCAAAAGCCGTTCCACCAGTTTGGGGCCTTTTTCCGCCTTATTATGCTCGTGGTAGCTGGTCATGGGGGTTTTGATTTCAAAATGATTTAACAGTTTCAGCGTATTGCGGGTATCTTCCGCCGCAATGATGTCTGCCGTTTCCAGCAGCTTCAGCACCCGCAGCGTCATATCATCCAGATTGCCGATGGGGGTGGCGCATAAATAAAGTGTTCCTGCCATACTCACGCCTGCCCTTCTCCGTAATAAATGTCATAAATTTCGTCGGTATATTCTCCCGGCGCTTTGTAGATCACCAATGGCGGCTCCACTTTGATCATGGGCTTGCCGCCTCTGCCTGCTTCCACCAGCACCATAGACGGTGCCTTATCCACAAAGGAATGAACGAACCGCAGCCGTTTTGGCTCCAGTCCATACTGCCGCAGGGTACAAATGATATCCGTCAGCCGATGGGGACGATGAACCATATAGAACCGTCCGCCGGGACGCAGTACCTTTGCGGCGCCTTTCACCACATCCTCCAATGTGCAGAGGACTTCGTGGCGGGCAATGGCTTTGGGGCCGGAAGGATTTTGCAGACCGCCGCCCTCATTCATATAAGGGGGATTGGAAGTGACCACATCGAATACCGCCCCGCCGAAAATGGCAACCGTTTCCTTGATGTCCCCTTCCACAATCTCCACTTTTTCCTCCAGTTCATTGAGTGCCACACTGCGTCTTGCCATTTCCACGCTTTCCGGCTGTATCTCCAGCCCCGTGAAATGGCTGCCCAATGTTCTGCCTTCCAGCAGAATGGGCAAAATGCCGGTACCTGTACCCAGGTCCAGCACCTTTTCTCCTTTTTTCACCCGCGCAAAGCCGCTGAGGATGACGGCATCCACGCCGAAACAGAACCGTTTGGGGTCCTGGATGATGACATAGCCCTTTCGGTGCAGGTCATCCACCCTCTCGCCCTCTTTGATTAACACATCAGTCCTCATATTCCTTCAGTTCCTCCGCCACAGGCTGCTGTTTCCGTTTTTTCTTGGACTTGATGACTTTGATCTCATCCACGTTGTAGAAAGCAATGGTAGGGGGATCGTTTTCCGTTTTCCGCACTGCCGCTTTCACCTGCTGCATCAATACGTTTGTGGAAAGGATTTCTCCGGTACCGTCAGGGGTGGAGATGATATCCCCCACAAAAGGCAGCTTCTTATTCAGTTCTTCGTATACATCTTCTTCATACTTCAGGCAGCACATGAGTCTGCCGCAGATACCGCTGATCTTGGTGGGATTCAGTGCCAGATTCTGGTCTTTTGCCATTTTGATGGACACCGGCTGGAAATCACCCAGGAATGTAGCGCAGCACAAAGCTCTGCCGCAAATGCCGATGCCGCTGAGCATTTTCGCTTCATCACGGACACCGATCTGCCGCAGTTCGATACGCATACGGAACACTGCCGCCAGTTCTTTTACCAGTTCACGGAAGTCTACACGACCGTCAGAGGTAAAGTAAAAGATCAGTTTATTCTTATCGAATGTCATTTCCACATCCACCAGTTTCATGTCCAGTTCCAGACGGGCAATCTTTTGTAAGCAGATGCGGAAGGCTTCTTCTTCCTTCTTGGCATTGGCTTCCACCACTTTGGCGTCCTCCGCTGTGGCGGGACGCAGTACCTTTTTCAGAGGAGGTACGATGGTTTCTTCGGGCACAAAGGTATTTTCCTTGATGACTGCGCCATACTCAATACCTCTTGCTGTTTCCACAATGGCAAAACCGCCTTTTTCCAGTTTCTGGCCATCGGGATCGAAATAATACATTTTACCGGCTTTTTTGAACCGGATTCCTACAACTTCTATCATACAGTCTGATTCTCCTTTAATTGTAACAGCATCACTTCCATGGTGAGCCGAAAATTCGCGTTGCGCGCCAGCTGCACACGGGCACGCTGTATGAGAGCGGCTTTTCGTGCCAGTTCCCCTTCGGATTCCACGGCACTTTTGAAAATCTCCGCCTTTTTGTCTTTTTGAATGAGGTCTTTTTCACTGCGCAGCCGTTTGGCATAGAGCAGATCCCGATACCAAAGCTGCATCATGTCCAGAAAACGCAGATCGTCTTTATATTTTTCCAAATCCTTTGCCCACAGAAAGACCTCTCCTTTTTTCGCCTGGGGCAAAGCCATGAGTTTTTCCAAAATTTCCTGCCGCATCTGCTGAAAACTTTCGTCCTCCAGCAAATCCAGCGCCTGTCCGATGCTCCCCTGGGCATAAGCGGCATAGACCGCACTGTCTGCCGGGGAAAGTCCTTTTTTCTTTTCCAGATAATCTGCCACCATAGTATCCGGCAAAGGTCGGATATGGAGCGTCACCGTACGGGACAATATGGTGGGCAAAAACGCCGTCTGATTTTCCGCCAGAAGCAGAAAAACGGCATAAGCAGGCGGTTCCTCCAATGTTTTCAAAAGGGCATTCTGGGCCTGTACGGTCATGGTATCCGCCTGTTCCACAATATAAATCTTATAGCGGTAGCGATACTGTTTCAGACTCACGTCCTCCAATATCTGTTCCCGCACATCGTCCACGCCCAATGTCTTTTTGGTGGGGCGGACATACACAATATCCGGGTGGTTTCCCGAATCGAATGCCGAGCAGCTTTTGCAATGACCACAAGGCTCTGTGCCGCCGGCTTCACACTGCAATGTTTTGGCAAAGGTATCCGCAATGAGCCGTTTGCCGCTGCCTGCGCTGCCCGTCAGCAGATAGGCGTGGGAAACGCGTCCCCCCGCCACTGCCTGCTGCAAATGGCGCAGCAAAAGGGCATTGCCGTAAATATCCGAAAAACTGTGCAACGCCCTTCACTCCTTTCCTTTTTGTGCCATCAGAATTTATGGAACTGATCCACATCCAGCACAAATACTGTCGCGCCGCCTACCTTGACTTCAATGGGCGCAAGGATAAATCCGTGCATCGCGCCGCAGGAAGAAGGCAGTGTTGCGTACTGTGTTCTTGACTTGCTGTTTTCTTCAATGATTTTCAGGGCTTCATCTACTTTCTCATCGTCCACACCGGTCATGATGGTGGTATTGCCGCTGCGGAGGAAACCGCCTTTTGTAGCCAGTCTGGTTACCTGAATTTCCGCTTCGTTCAGATGGGAGATAACTTCGCCCGCATCTTCATCCTGGATAATGGCAATGATCAATTTCATATAAATCCCTCCTTATGGATTGGCTTACGCTCTGTCCAAAAGTTCATCCAGTGCTGCTTTGATCTGCCCAAATACTTCCTCTATGGTGCCGGAGGCATCAATGCGGCAGATCCGCTCCGGCTCTTTTTTGCAGAGCGCGTCATAGCCCTCGTATACCTTTTGGTGAAATTCCAGCTTTTCCTGTTCCAGCCGATCCAGCTCATGGTTTTCCTCCTGCTGTTTGCGGGCCATGCCCACTGCGGGAGGCAGATCCAGAAAAACAGTCAGATCCGGCACAAGACCACCGGTGGCGATGGCATTCACCTGTGCCACCATATCGCCCAATCCTCTGCCGTAAGCCTGATAGGCAATACTGGAATCCACATAACGGTCGGAAAGCACCACTTTTCCCGCCTGAAGTGCCGGCAGGACTTTCTCCTCTACATGCTGGGCACGTGCCGCCGCATAGAGGAGCATTTCCGTTTTTGCAGTCATTTCAGGATATGCCGGGTCAAGAATCAGTTCCCGAATGGCTTCTGCCACGGCCGTTCCGCCGGGTTCTCTCGTCACCACCAAATCCACCTGTTTTTCCTCCAGATAAGAAATGATTTTTTTCAGCTGGGTAGACTTTCCGCTGCCGTCGCTGCCCTCTATGGTGATAAAATACCCTTTCATGACACACCTCAAACTCTCTTTCCGTCCATTATTGTCAATTGCATAGAAAAATTATAACACACTCCCTGTAAATTGGCAAAAAAAACAATGGCAAATTGCGTCACCCTCAAGCAAAAAAAGCCGGAAAACCTTTTTACAGGCATCCGGCTTTTGCTGTGCTGTTTACTTTCTGCCGCCTCTTAAAATCAGCAGTTTCTGTCCCGAAAAGAGCCGCTCGGGATTTTCAATATCATTGACCATGAGGATACGCTCCGGTGTGGTGCGGTATTTTTTAGCAATATCCCACAGGCTTTCTCCATCCTGCACCACACAAATCACGGCGGAGGGACGCTTTTCCGGTGTTTCTTCAGGCATTTCCAGAAGGTCTGTGACCACTTCCGTTTCTTCCATAGCTGTCACCAGAATTTCCAGCAGAATCTGTGCCCGCAGCTCTCCTTCTGTTTCCGTCATAAGGCGGAAGTCCACCTGTTCCGCTGTGCTGCGTACACAGACAGTATCTCCTTCTTTGGCACCTCGCACTTCCACGGTCTGCCGGAAAGGAATGCCGCGTTTGAGCACACATACTGCCTCATCATCATCGGCGGAAAGATAGAGGATTTCCGCCTGCAATACCCCTTCCACATTGACAGCGTCCGTTTCCACAGTCACATCTTCCGTATGTACCTGACCCCATGCCGCTACTGCCTGCATCATGGGCATTTCTCCGTTTTCCAGAGATACGCCTTCTTTCAGACTGAAACGGCTTCGTGTCATGCCGACGCATACAGGGAAGGTAACTTTTTCCCGTTTGGGCTGCAAACAGCTTTCCAGACCATAGGCGTCTGTGACCATTTCCTGTTCCGTATGGTCTACGGCTTTCAGTTCCGCACCGATTACCGCCGTTACATCCAGATTCCGTGTTTCTCCGTCGTCGTTCACCGCCGGACGGACTTCGCTTTCATTGACGGTCAGTTTCACATCCGTCCATGTCTGAGGGGTGATGCCGCCGCCTTCAATGAATCCATGGAAAGGAATTTCCGCTTCTACCGCCACAGGCATACCGTTTTCCTCTGTGCCGTAAATGGCTGTCATCCGCAGATTCCCCCGCACTGCCACTTTTCCATCCATGGCGCGGATATCTGTATCGGAAAGGGTCAACACCTGATGGAGCATTTCCCCAATGTTGGGCTGGTCTGCTCCCAGTGACACCGTATGCTTCACTGTGAACCTGTCCTTTTTCTCTGCAACGGGGCGTTCTGTGAGTACCTTTTTCCGCAGCAGTTCCACCGCTTCTCCCTGGGCACCGCTGACGGTCTGAAGGCTCTTACTGCCTTCCGCTTCCGCCCATACTTCCACAATGGCACGCAGTCCCACTTTCCGGTCATTGATAAGCTGGCATTCCAGATGTTCCGTTTCCGCCATGACATTCACAGCATCCTCTGCCGTCATGCCTTCCACATACAGCACTTCCTGTATGGGCAAAGAAGATGTCATGGCATACACAGGCTTTTCGCCGCCTGCCGCCCGATACAGCACACGCACCAGCAATTCCCCGGTGAGATTGATTTTTTCCTCGCCGCTTTTCACCTCGTCCAGCCGTACCGTACCGCTGCAATGGAGCACCTGCGCCACATCCGGGCGGTTATCGGGCACGATCATATCACCTTCCAGCAAAATACGGGAATGGTGGGTTCCCTTCCGCTGTTTCCAAGTCATGGTATCCTTTGTCATTTCCAAGGCCATATTTCCTACCTCCTTCATCATATCAGGCACCTGCATCCCGTCTTTTGCGGATTGCCTTTCTGTAAAATATATGACGAAAGGGAAAAAATATGATTCTATATAAAAAGGGCTGTGCTTTACACACAGCCGCCCAGCCTGTAGAAAAACTATGTTTTACATTTTTTCAAGAACGCGGAAAGGCTTGGAAAACAAAGAGTTTCCCAAATTCAATCCGCAGTCGGAATTCACTTTCGACGAGGAAAAGCCGAAGTTTCAAAGCTTTTAGCTGATGGAACTTCGGCTTTATACTTCTGTCTACTCGTCAAAGGCTTGAATGAAATGAGCCTTTGACGACAGGGTGTCGACTTTTTCGACACCCTGAGAGCTGTGTTTTCCAACACAGCCGCTTCTTCCATTATCCAAAGAAAGGAAAGAGCCGAAACAGCACTTTGCCTTTCAAATCTTTTTCCGCAATGACGCCCATATTCCGGCTGTCAAAGCTTTCTGTCCGGTGATCTCCCAGCACAAAGACCGTATCCGGCGGAATCACCAGATCTGCCACGCCTTCCGTAGGTCCCATGGCATAAGGCTCATCCAGCAAGACACCATTTACCATGACCCCTTCGGGCACAATTTCCAGACGGTCGCCTTCCACCGCAATGACACGTTTGATGACTTGCCGTTCTCCGTCTTCGTCTTTATAATCAAAGACCACCACATCTCCCCGGTCATAGCCCCCAAAAAAGCCTGCCAAACGGCTGACGCAGACCACATTGCCGTTATCGTAAGTAGGCTCCATAGACCCGCCGGAAAGGCGCAGGGGCCAGCAGGCATAAAACAGCACCAAAAGGATGATGGCAGCCCGCAATATATCATTTCCCCAATTTCTTATGTTTCGCCGCAACTTTTCTCTCCTCTTTTATTTCCGTTTTTCGGACAAAATACCGCATTTTTCCGTAGTTTCAAGTATACGGTTTTTCCTGTTCTCAGGCAAGGGGAATTTGTGTAGAAAATTACGCCAATTTTGGGATTTTTTTGTATTACATCTGTTTACGCACGGTGCGGTACTCATCCTCCAGACGATAATAGGGGCAATTGCGGAAGCCGTCACGCAAAAAACGCTCCATTTCGTCCTCATCCAGATTCACGTCACAAAAATATTCTTCGTATTCCTCATCGTACTGATAATACATACAGCTTTCACATTGCATGGCACTCTCTCCTTTTTTTAGAACAACTGTCTGCCTGCCACAAATTTATGAAGGACTTCGCTGTCCTCTGTCAGATAAATGACACGTTCCAGACGCTGACCAATGTCATATTCTCCGGGATTGTCATAACGGCTGTCATCCAGCACAAAAGCGTCGAATTCATAACCTTCCGCAAAGGAACCTACTTTTCCGAAGAAGGCACCGCCGCCCACTGTTGCCAGATAGAACACTTCTGGGATGGTGAGGGGCGCCAGAGATTCATCCACCAAACGCCAACGCAGTTTGGAAACGCGGATGGCTTCCGCCATAGCAAAGAAAATGGAGCATCTTGTGCCGCCTGCGATGTCGCTGCCCAGACCCATGGGGATACCTTCTGTGAGATAACGGCGGGCAGGGGCAATGCCGGAAGCCAGATTGGTGTTGGATTCGGGACAATGAGCAATAAATACGCCTCTTTCTTTCATCAGACGGATTTCGTCGTCACTGCTCAGGACACAATGTGCCATGATGGTGGGGCAGTTTTCCCCGCCGAACAGACCGAAACTGTCGTAAGCATCGCCATAGTGTTTGGATTTGGGGAACAGTTCCTGTACCCAAGCCACTTCCCCTCTGTTTTCGGACAGATGGGACTGTACGGGCAGGTGATGCTGCTTCTGGATGTGACCCAGTTTTTCCAGCAGTTCATCTGTGCAGGAAGGCAGGAAACGAGGTGTCAGGATGGGTTTGACATGAGGGAATTTCTCTGCCACATCTGCCAGCCACTGAATGGTTTCTTCTGCGGATTCTTCTGTGGTTTCCCGCAGGATGTCAGGGCTGTGACGGTCCATATTGACTTTCCCAACCATAGCACACAGACCTGCTTCTTCCAGCAGTTCCATGAGCACTTCTGTGGACTGACGATGGATGGTGCCGAAGATACAGCCTCTGGTGTTGGGACCTTTTCTCATTTCTTCCACAAAACGAGCGTAATTCTTTCTGGCAAAATCTGTGTCCACATATTTTGCTTCCTGAGGGAATGTATGAGTGTCCAGCCATTCCAGCAGTTCCAAATCCATGCCCAGGGCGCGGAAACGATACTGGGGCGCATGAACATGCAGGTCTGTAAAACCGGGCATAATCAGCTTCCCTGTGTAATCCAGCAGAGGGAAATCCTGATATTTTTCGGGCAATTCAGCGAATACACCGGCAGAAACGCCGTTTTCGCAGACCAGATAACCATCTTTGCAGGTTTCCAGTGTTTTCATATCTTTACTATAACAAATATCACCTTTGCAAACAAAGTTTTTCTGAACCATTTGAAATCCTCCTTAAAATCTCCATAAAAAAATACCGTCTACATCTGCGGATACAAATTCCCCCAGATGCGGGAAACTCATAGCGCGGTTGTTTACGGTAACCGGTAGAAACATCCAACCTATTATGGACCTATATGGGTTTCATTTCCGTTAAGCAGTATACGCCGAAACTACAACAGTTGTCAATGTTTTTCGCTGGTAAAAATCAGACAAAAAAAGAAGTCCTGTCATCGACAAGACTTCTCTCTGCACTCTACAGGATTCGAACCTGCGGCCTTTCGGTCCGGAGCCGAACGCTCTATCCCCTGAGCTAAGAGTGCAAACCGTAATCCTTATTTTACAAGAAAATAGGCGGTCTGTCAAATTTTCTTTTCGTCTTTTTCCAAAAAACTTCGACACATCTTCGGGTAGGATTCCGCTTGTTGCAGGAGATGCAGAAATTCTGCCACCGTCAGTTTTTCCCATAGTTTATCTGCTGGAGGATAAAACTTTTCCGACCGTCCCAAGAGAAAATCCGTGGAAACATCGAAATAATCCGCCAGTTTCAGCAAATCATCAAAAGAAGGCTGGTTCCTGCCGGACTCATAATTGGCAACGGCTGTATGGTTGTAATGGAGGTACTGCCCCAAAGCCTCCTGTGTGATGCCCTTTTCTTTGCGGAGCTGACGCAGACGCTGGGGAAATTTGTTTCGCATGGACAATGCCCCCTTAGTATATGTATTTCCTTTATTATACACATTTAAAAACAATATATCAAACAGAAATACACATTTATTACTAATATCTCGTTTTAGCGGAAACCCTATAATGAAAAATAGGTGATGAAAAATGTATTCTGAAGATTACGAAAAGTATTTTTACGAAAGGCTTTCCAAACTTCGTAGCCAGAAAAATGTTTCCGCGAGGGACATGAGCCTTTCCATCGGACAAAGTGAAAACTATATCAACAGCATTGAAAACAAGAGAATGCTTCCCTCTATGATGGGATTTTTCTATATTTGCGAATATTTTGGCATCCATCCAAAGGAATTCTTTGACGAGCAGCTGGAAAACCCCGGCATCTCCAAGGAACTCATGGAAAAATTCCAGAAATTGACGCCGGAGCAATCCCAGCACATCCTTGCCATCATGGACGACATTCTGGAGCGTTGATATGCTTCTGTGAAAAACAAAAAACCGAAATCAAAGCAGATTCCACTTAAGAAAACATTGTTTTTCTTTTTCTTGATTTCTTAAGGGGAATTGCGATGGCAGTCTTCATAAGAAAACATACCAGATAATACCCTCACAAAAATAAAAAGCTGAAATTCTTTTATTTAATAAGAATTTCAGCTTTTTTGTTTTCTTATGAAGACGCCCCGAAAAGGATTTCGGCTCTTTTTATGCCTTCATTATTTTCTCAATGATTCTATCTTAGTCTTCAATATGCAGAGGTTTCAGATCCCAGATTTCTTCCGCATACTGGCGAATGGTTCTGTCACTGGAGAACTTACCGCTCTTCGCCACGTTGACGATTGCCATTTTCGCCCATTTTGTCTGGTCACGATATGCTCTGTCAATATCCCACTGGGCTCTTGCGTAATCTGCATAGTCTTCCAGTACGAAGTATTCGTCTGCTCTGCCGCCGCAGCCGTTGAGCAGTGCGTCGTAGAGTTCACGGAACAGGTCTGTGTTCTGGTCAAATGTACCGTCGATCAGGCTGGTCAGTGCCATACGCACTTCCTGATTCATGTTGTAAATGAACCAAGGGTCATAGTGGGTCTGGTATTTTGCCTGTACTTCTTCAGCGGACATACCAAAGATAAAGATATTGTCTTTGCCTACTTCTTCGTAGATTTCCACGTTTGCGCCGTCCATGGTACCAACGGTCAGAGCGCCGTTGAGCATGAATTTCATGTTACCAGTACCGGATGCTTCTTTACCGGCTGTGGAGATCTGTTCGCTGACATCAGCGGCAGGAATCAGGCGTTCTGCCAGAGATACGCGGTAGTTTTCCATGAATACTACTTTGATTTTGCCTTCGATGGTAGGGTCGTTGTTGACTACATCAGCAACAGCGTTGATGAGCTTGATAATCAGTTTCGCACGGCGATAGCCTGCCGCTGCTTTCGCACCGAAAATGAATGTACGAGGCACCATATCCATGCCGGGGTTCATTTTCAGCTGGTTATACAGCCCAATGATATGCAGCACATTCAGCAGCTGGCGTTTGTACTCATGCAGACGTTTTACCTGAATATCAAAGATGGAATCGGGGTTGATGTCGATGCCTTTTGTTTCTTTGATATACTTCGCCAGCGCAACTTTGTTTGCTTTCTTGATTTCCATGAAACGACGGCGGAAGTTTTCATCTTCTGCATAGGGCAGGAGTTTTTCCAGCTCTGTCAGTTCTGTGATCCAGCCATCGCCAATGGTTTCGGAGATCAGCCCTGCCAGACCATGGTTGGCGTGAAGGAGCCATCTTCTCTGGGTGATACCATTTGTTTTATTATTGAATTTTTCAGGATAAAGTTCATAGAAGTCCTTCAGTTCCTGATGTTTCAGAATTTCTGTATGAAGTGCCGCAACGCCGTTTACGGAATGGCTGCCCACGATGGCAAGGTATGCCATACGAATCTGACCGTCGGCAATGATTGCCATACGACGGAGTTTTTCAGGGTCCATGCCGTATTTCGCCTGGAGTTCCAGACAATAGCGGCGGTTGATTTCTTCCACGATCTGATAGATACGAGGCAGCAGACGGCTGAACAGTTCCATGGGCCATTTTTCCAAAGCTTCCGCCATGATGGTATGGTTGGTGTAAGCGCATACCTTTCTGGTGATTTCCCAAGCGTCATCCCAAGGCACATCGTTTTCGTCCACCAGCACACGCATCAGTTCCGCAACTGCTACGGTAGGGTGTGTGTCGTTCAGCTGGAACGCCACTTTATCAGGCAGTTCGTGGAAATTGGTGTGGTGTTTCTTGAAACGTTCCACAACGCGCTGAACCGTTGCGGAAATGAAGAAATACTGCTGACGCAGGCGCAGTTCTTTCCCTTGGATATGTTCATCGGCAGGGTACAGCACGTCTGTCATGGTGCTTGCCAGCAATTCTTCTTCGGCTGCTTTCTGGTAATTGCCTTCGTTGAAGAATTTCAAGTCCAGTTTATTCTTCGCCCGTGCTTCCCACAGACGCAGTGTATTAACTGTGTTATTGCCATAGCCGATAACGGGATAGTCATAAGGCACAGCGATAACAGACTGATAATTTTCCTGTACGAAACGGTATTCTCCATTGCCTTTGGGCACAGCGCGAACATTGCCGCCGAATTTGACTTCCACAGCGTATTCATTCCGTTTGATGCCCCAAGGGTCACCGTTTTCCAGCCAGTTATCGGGCGCTTCCACCTGATAACCGTTTTCAATTTTCTGTTCAAAAATACCGTAGTGGTAGCGGATACCGCAGCCATAAGCAGGCAGCTGCAATGTGGACAGGGAATCCAGGAAACATGCAGCCAGACGCCCCAGACCGCCGTTGCCCAGACCCGGATCAGGTTCCGCGTCCTCTACCATATTGTAATCAATGCCAAGTTCTTCCAGAACTTCTTTGACCTCATCATACATTTCCAGATTGATGAGGCCATTGCCGAAAAAGCGGCCCATCAAAAATTCCATGGACAGGTAGTAAACCACCTTCACATCTTTTTCGTAATATTCGTCGTGTGTTTTCATCCATTTGTCGGTGATAACGTCGCGAACAGCAAACACAGCGGCCTGGTAAACTTCCTCGGCAGAGGCTGCTTCCAATGTTTTGCGGTACAAAGTTTTGACGTTTTCCCGAATCATTTTTTTCAGTGTTTCTTTATCTAATAACTGACTCATAAAAAACCCCCAATAATGTGTACTGAGAACTGCTCAGGCTTTTTCGCCCACCGATTGTATTTTTTGCAGTCCTGTATTCCACTATACCACAAAAATGCCAGAAAATGCAATTATTCCCCGGGATTTCCTGTAAAATCCAGGTTAAATATGCAGAAAATCCAGCCATACCCCCAGCCAGAAACCCAAAAGCCCGCCGGCGGCACGCAGCAGGAACTGTTTTTCCCCTACTTCTTCCGGCAAAACGGCGCCGCAGACCAGATACAGACAAGCGCCTCCGGTGATGGCCGCCAACAGTGCCGTCAGCACATCCATAGAAACCAGACCGCCGCTGCTGCCCCAGAGCAATGCCCCCAGCCAGAAAAAGGCCGCACCCGGCAGTCTGCGTTTTTCAGCCACCGTACCCAAGGCCACGCCACAAAGCACCCCTGCCGCCACAGCGTAAAACGCCTGAGATGTAAAGACCCCCGGCAAATACCGCAGGCAGAAAAAGGCCACCCCCAAGCCGGACAAAAACCCCAGTACCAAAGCAAAAGCGCCTCGTTTCAGGGACAAAAACAGCACACCGCCATACACCACACAAAACATGGTCCAGAAGGAAACAGACATGTTCCCCCTCCTCCCGATTTTTCTCCTGTTATTCAGCTTATGAAAAAACAGGGGAAACAGAAGCAGACGGGCACAAAAAAAGCCGAAATCTCTTTTCAGAGATTCGGCTTTTTATCTTACGCCATTTGGAACACAATCCCCACTGCTGCGCCAATGAGGATCAGCACAATAGGATGGACTTTTTTCCATTTTCTCGCGGCAAAGAGGATGACAAAGAACAGTATCCACTCTCGCCACTGGAACAGGCTGCCCCACTGGGTAGCGGCGCCGTTCCACGCTTCCTGATTGAACAGAGAAAGAACGATAACGCCAAAGCCTGCGGAGGCAATGAGCCCTACGACGATGGGACGCAGACCATAAAAGGCGTTTTCTACCAATGTGCTTTTACGGAAGCGTTCCAGAAATTTATAAACAATGATAATAACGATAACAGAAGGTGTTACCAGACCTACTGTGGCAATGACGCCGCCCAATATACCGCCGCACTGGAAACCCACATAAGTTGCCATATTGACGCCCAGCGGACCCGGTGTGGATTCGGAAATGGCGATCATATCGGGAATCTGTGACGCGCTGAGCCAGGGATATTTATCCGCCAGATCATAGAGGAAAGGCAGTGTTGCCAGACCGCCGCCTACAGAAAAGAGCCCAATCTTGAAAAATTCCAGAAATAATATCAACAGCTGCATTTATTTGGCGCCTCCTTTCTCTTTTGCCTGAAAGGATTTTACCACAATGCCGATGACTGCACCCAGCAGCACCAGCCATACAGGGGAGATATCCACAAAGGTTGCCACCACAAAAGCTATAATGGCAAGAACAATCCCCAATTTATCCACAACGGATTTCTTCCACATGCCAGCAACGGCATTGATGATCAGAACGCCTACCACCACACGGATACCGCCGAATGCGTTCTGCACAACGGGCAGATGGGCAAAATTGGTCAGCACTGCCGCAATGACCATAATGATGCAAAGAGAGGGGAACACGCCGCCGGCTGTGGCAAAAATGGCACCAGGAATGCCTTTTTGTTTATAGCCGATGAATGTTGCCGTATTGACGAAAATAACGCCGGGGGTACACTGCCCAATGGCAAAGTAATCCAGCACTTCGTCCTCTGTTGCCCACTTCCGATTCTGTACCACTTCTCTTTGCAGCATAGGCAGCATGGCATAGCCGCCGCCAAAGGTGAATGCCCCAATCCGCGCAAAGGTCAGAAACAATGATATGAGTTCTTTCATCTTTTGTCACCTGATTTCTTCTCTTTTGATAATTTATGCCTCGGGATTTTCCGCTTTGAGTTTTTCCATCTGGTCTGTGGTGATGAGGGTATCCATAATCTCATCCAAATCCCCGTCCAGTATGGCATCAATTCGGTGGAGTGTCAACCCCACACGATGGTCTGTCACACGCCCCTGGGGGAAGTTGTAGGTACGAATACGTTCGCTTCTGTCACCGGTACCCACCTGAGAGCGGCGGTCTGCGGAAATGGCGGCGTCATGTGCCTGACGTTCCCGCTCATAAACACGGGCATAAAGCACTTTCAAAGCCTGTTCTTTATTCTTCAGCTGAGATTTTTCGTTCTGACAGGATACCACGATACCTGTGGGGATATGGGTCATACGAACAGCGGAATCTGTGGTGTTTACGCACTGACCGCCGTTACCGGATGCACGGAATACATCCACACGGACGTCGTTCATATCGATATGCACGTCCACTTCTTCCGCTTCGGGCAATACTGCTACGGTAACGGTGGATGTATGGATTCTGCCGCCGCTTTCTGTGGCAGGGATACGCTGCACACGGTGTACGCCGCTTTCGTATTTCAGACGGGAGTATGCCCCCTGTCCGGTAATCATAAAGGAAATTTCCTTATAACCGCCCAAATCGCTTTCGCTGGCGTTCATGACTTCAATTTTCCATTTTCTCCGTTCTGCGTAACGGGTATACATGCGGAACAGGTCTGCCGCAAAAAGTGCCGCTTCGTCACCGCCTGCACCGCCGCGGATTTCCACAATAACGTTTTTCTCGTCATTAGGGTCTTTGGGAATCAGCAAAATGGTGATTTCTTTTTGCAGTTCTTCCAGACGTTCTTTGTTTTCCGCCAGTTCTTCCTTCACCAGTTCCCGGAAATCGTCGTCCAGTTTATCTTCCAAAAGCTCCAGCTCCTCCGCAATGGATGCTTTCACTTTTTCATATTCCCGATATGCTTCCACACTGGGTGTCATATCGCTGTATTCCTTCATCAGTTTCCGCCACTGGCTCTGATTGGCAATAATATCCGGGTCGTTGACCTGATCTGCCAAATCCATATACTTCTGTTCAATTTCCGCCAATCGGTCAAACATGAGGCTCCTCCTTCTTCTGTCCAAAAACCACGCGATCCAGCCCTGCCAAGTCCTGACGGCATGCCACAGACGTAAAACCCGCTTCCTCCATCAGGGCAAACAGCGCTTCCCGCTGGTCATATCCAATTTCAAAAAACAGCCATCCCCCATCTCTCAAACGTGCAGGGGCTTCCGCTACAATCTTTCTGTAAAAATCCAGACCGTCTTTCCCGCCGTCCAAAGCGTTTCTGGGCTCAAAGTCC
>CATZIM010000006.1 GCA_958420075.1 uncultured Clostridia bacterium
CTGTTGGTCTTTGCTCTTTCCATGACGATTTTGACGGAAAAAGGCAGACGTTGCACTGCGGAATAAAGCAAAAAATCTACATCAAAAAAGCCAGAACCCTTACTATGGATTCTGGCTTTCTTTATTTTCTTATGAAGATGCCCGAAAAAGGACATTTTTGTATGTAATTTATTCGGACTTGCCTTCTCTTGTCATCAATTCCAGTACGGCCGTCTGGGTATCTTTCCCATGGAACAGCACGTCATTGATAGCCTGTGTGATGGGCAGGTCCACATGGTATTTTTCTGCCAGATGACAAGCCGCCTGTACGGTGTTGACACCTTCTACAACCATTTTGACTTCTGCCAGTGTTTCTTCCAGACTCTTGCCCTGTCCCAGCAGGATGCCTGCCCGGCGGTTACGGGAGTGCATACTGGTACAAGTAACAATCAGGTCACCGATGCCGGAAAGACCAGCGAATGTTTCCGCTTTGCCGCCCATGGCAATGCCCAGACGCTTCATTTCCGCGATACCTCTTGTCATCAGAGCCGCTTTGCTGTTATCCCCAAAGCCCAGACCGTCATTCATACCTGCTGCCAGTGCCATAACGTTTTTCAGAGCTGCGCCCATTTCTACGCCAATGACATCTGTGCTGGTGTAAATGCGGAATTTGGGATTCATGAATTCTTTCTGCACCATTTTTGCCACTTCTTCATTTTCAGAAGCAATGAGGCATGTGGTGGGGATTTCTCTTGCCACTTCTTCCGCATGGCTGGGGCCGGACAGCACGCATACTTCGCACTGGGGCACACATTCCTGGATGACCTGAGAAAGACGCAGCAGACTGCCGTCCTCCAGACCTTTTGCCACATTGACGATGACAGTGCCGGGTTTGAAATAAGGCGCAAAATCTGTCATGGTCTGGCGCACCGCACGGGAAGGCACCGCAGAAATGACGATTTCCGCACCCTCCAGCGCCGCTTCACGGTCTGTGGTAGCTGTCAGTGTTTCCGGCAATGTAACGCCGGGAAGATATTTTTCGTTGGTGTGTTTGCTATTGATTTCGTCTACAGCCGCCTGACTTCTTGCCCAAATCTTCACCTGATGGTCATACTTGGTCAGAATGATGGCGAGGGCTGTGCCCCAGCTGCCGGAACCGATTACCGCTACATTTTTCATAACAAACTCCCCTTCCTCAGACTTTCTTTGTCAAAGTAAACTTGTTTTCATTGCCTGCACGCAGTCTTCCGATATTTGCCCGATGTTTCCACAGTGCCAGAATGGTCAGCGCTGTCAGCACCAGCGCTCCTTCCAGTGGAAGCTGGAAGAAAAAGGCACAGATGGGAATGGCAATGGAAAAAAGCATGGAGCCCAGAGAAATATAACCGGACAATGCCACTGCCACAATACCGATGATAAAGGAAATGAGCATCAGCGGCATGGATTCTGTAAAACCAATGCACAGCACCAGGCCAATGGTGGCAGCAATGCCTTTACCGCCTTTGAAATGCAGGTAAAAAGGAAAATCATGTCCTAAGATGGTACCGGCGCAGGCATAAATCCCTGCCAGAATCCCCATATCCGGGAACAGCCATCTGGCAATGATGAAACTTACGACCCCTTTTAAAATATCCCCGATGAATGTAACCGCTCCTGCTTTAAAACCCAGCACACGCAGGGCATTGGTGGTACCCAGATTGCCGCTGCCTTTTTTGCTCAGGTCTGTTTTGCAGAGCTTGCCCATGATGAACGCCGTCTGGATACAGCCGATGCAGTACCCGATGGCAATACAAATCAGTCGAAACATATCAATCCTTATCCCCTTTTTCTCTTACGATAAAATGAATGGGTGTGCCCACAAAACCGAAGGCTTCCCGCAGCTGGTTTTCAATATATCTGCGGTAAGAGAAGTGGAACAGTTCCCGTTCGTTGACGAAAATGACAAAGGTAGGGGGTTTTACGGATACCTGTGTCATGTAGTACAGACGCAGCTGGCGGCCTTTGTCCGCAGGGGGCTGCTGCATGGCTGTTGCTTCAATCAAAACTTCGTTCAGAACACCGGTGCTGATACGCAGGGCGTGGTTTTCGTTTACGGTCTTAATCAGTTCCAGCAGACGATTTACACGCTGACCTGTGTGCGCAGAAATGAACACTCTGGGTGCGTAAGGCATGTATGCCAGCTCATTGCCGATGTCCTTCAGATATTTATTCATGGTCTTATCATCTTTTTCGATGGAATCCCATTTGTTTACAGCAACAATAGCCGCTTTCCCTCTTTCGTGGGCAATACCGGCAATCTTTGTATCCTGATCGGTGATGCCTTCGTTGGCGTCAATAACCAAAATGGCAACGTCACAGCGTTCTACGGCAGCAACGGCGCGGATGATGCTGAAACGTTCGATTTCTTCTTTGATCTTGCTTTTCCGGCGCATACCTGCTGTGTCGATGAACACATATTTCTGACCATCCACTTCAATGGGAGAGTCGATGGCGTCACGGGTGGTACCAGGAATGTTGCTGACGATAAGTCTGTCCTCTCCCAGAATCTTATTGATCAGGGAGGACTTACCTACGTTAGGTTTGCCGATGATGGCAACTTTGATTGCGTCATCTTCTTCCTGTGCGTCGCTGTCTTCAGGGAAGTGTGCCACTACCTGATCCAGCATATCACCCAGACCCAGTGCCTGACCTGCGGAAATGGGCATGGGATCGCCGATAGCAAGTTCATAAAATTCGTAAATATCCATGGTGTCACGCTTTACGCTGTCTACTTTGTTGACAGCCAGCACAACGGGTTTTTTGGTGCGGCGCAGTTTGTTTGCAACCTGACGGTCGTCGTCGGTAACGCCTGCTTTTACGTCTGTGACAAACAGAATAACGTCAGCAGTTTCAATGGCGATTTCCGCCTGCTGCAAAATCTGTTTCTGGATGATTTCTTCAGAACCGATTTCCATACCGCCGGTGTCGATGAGTGTAAATTTGTGATTCAGCCATTCTACGTCTGCGTAGATTCTGTCACGCGTTACGCCGGGGGTATCCTGTACGATGGAAATGCGTTCGCCCGCCAGCCTGTTGAAAAGGGTGGACTTGCCCACGTTGGGACGTCCCACCACTGCTACGATGGGTTTGCTCATTTGTTTTCCTCCAACTCTATATTCATTGTTTTTCATTTTCATACAGAAGGGGGCATACGCCCCCACTTTCACATTCTATGTATTATAGCATAAAAAAGGCGGTACATACAATACTTTCCCACATTTCCGGGCTTTTTCACAAAATTTTTACGCAAAAAAGCCCCCTTGTCCACGCTGGAACAACAAAAACCGCCTCAAATACCCTTAATAAAAAAGAAAAAGGCGTGAAACCTTCAAATTTCACGCCCCTCTGTCTTTTTACAGCAGTGTCATGACACCAGCCATAACGCCGCGATTTTCCCGCATTTTCCGATGGGAGTAGAACCGTTCTGTGTCACACATGGTGCAAAGACCGGAAATCTCAATGTTTTCCACGCCCATATCCGCCAGCAGTCTGCGGTTGGTTTCCCACAGGTCAATTTTGTATTTTCCTTCTTCTGTGGGGTCGTCAAAAATGATGTCATCTGCAAAGGCAATCTGTTTCCGGAACAGATTCACCACAGGATCATCCACCTGGAAACAGCATTTCCCGATAGAAGGGCCAATGGCTGCCACAATATCCTTGGGGTTTGTGCCATAAGCTGCCATCATTTCCTGTACGATTTTTTCCGCCATACGGTCGGCAGTGCCTTTCCAGCCGCAGTGTGCCAGACCAATGGCTTTGTTTTTGGTATCCAGCAGGAAAACGGGTACGCAGTCTGCCCCGAAGATCACCAGATTGATGCCTTTTTCATTTGTCATCAAGCCGTCGATGTCGTGATAGGTTCTGTCTTTTGTAACGCCGCAGCCTTTGTCTTTGGCTGTCACTTTCAGCACATTTGTGGTATGGGTCTGCTGGGTTGCCACAAAGGCGTTTTCATCCAGCTCCAGCGCTCTTGCCAAAATGCGGTAATTTTCCGCCACAGGGGCTCTGTCCTCCCCTCTGGAAAAGCCCATGTTCATGGTGCCGTAATAGCCTGTGCTGACACCGCCGTGACGGGTGGTGAAAGCGTGTTTCACCATGCCTGTCTGGGTCAGATTATCGAATGTGATCAGTTCCAGATCACCCTTTTTTACAATCTGCAAGTTCCTTCCTCCTTTATGCCTCAAAGGCGTTTTCGATATATCGGAAATATTTCTTTCCGTCTTCTTCCAAAATCTCTGCCACATCAAAACGGCAGTCCCTGTCTGTGTCCCCTGTTTCCGCCAGATACGCCAGAGCTGTTTCGATGATGTGCGCCTGCTTCCGGCGGTCTACGGCTTCCGCAGGAGTGCCGTAAGCGGTACTGGTTCTTGTTTTTACTTCTGTAAATACCAGTATACCATCTTTCTGGGCAATGATGTCAATTTCTCCGCTGGGTTTGCGGTAATTCTGAGCAAGAATTTCATAGCCCATTTTCTTCATTTCCCTTGCGGCAAGGAGTTCGCCCCGGTTGCCTGTTTCCTTAGGTGCGGCATCTTCTTTGAGAAAATTCTTCACGAATGTCCGGCGATGGATGGGGCAGATGCCATACTGGGCAATGCCTGCCAGATGTTTCTGGGAGCCGTAACCTTTATTGGAAGTAAAATCGTAATGGGGATAGATTTCCGCCATGGCTTCCATCATGGCATCTCTGGTGACCTTTGCCACAATGCTGGCGGCACCGATGGAAATGCTCTTAGCGTCCCCTTTGATGATGCCTTTCTGGGGTGTGGATACCTTGGGAATGGTTACTGCGTCCGCAAGGATAAAGTCCGGCTGTACTTCCAATTTGGAAAGGGCTTCCCGCATGGCTTCATAAGTTGCCTGCAAAATATTGATTTCGTCAATGCGTTCGTTGGAAACCACACCCACAGCCCAAGCCACTGCCTGTTCTTTGATGATTTCGCAAAGCTCCTCCCGTTTCTGGGCAGAGAGTTTTTTGGAGTCATTGACACCAGCAATCTTGCAGTTTTTGGGCAGAATCACCGCCGCTGCCACCACAGGGCCGGCAAGGGGGCCTCTGCCCACTTCGTCAATGCCTGCCACCAGTTCAAAGCCATTGGCATAACATTCCCGCTCATAGGTCAGCAATGTTTCCAGCCGTTCCAACTCCGCCAAATATGCGTCGTATTTCTTCTGGAAACGGGTCACAAGGCTCTGGACGCCTTTGCGGCTGTCGGCGGCAAATTCCGGCAAAACTTCCGGCAGTTTTTCCACGGGACAGCTGCTTAATATTTCTTTGATTTCCCCAACGGACTGCATGGTTCTTCTCTCCTTTTGAAAAAAAGCCCCCGACTGGAAACCAATCGGGGTCTTGTGTTTAATTAAAATTCATGATCATTTCGTTTGTAGTTACGTCATCCCAATCGTCATGGTTATATACACGGAATACTACACTAATATTATAGATCTTGTCAATACCAGCACGTTTCAAATCGCTGTCCTCAATGGTCAAACGGTCTGTTTCTTCTCTGTCACCCAAAACATTTGCATAGAGATAACCTTCCACTTCTTTGTTATTCACCTCTAAGCTGTCCAGCACGACAGTCTGTTCCAAGTCACTGTTATTGGTGAACTTGAAATCCACTTCAATACCGTCGATATATCCGGCGGATTCTCTAACACCGGTACACTGGATTTTCATATTATTGACATTGGTGCTGGGTTTGCTGGCAAGTTCCCCCAGTCTGCTGTCATCGTCAGAAGCGGTTTCTTCCGGCTGTTCCGGTTCTTTTTGTTCTGTTTCTGTTTGCTCTGTTTCTTTTTGTTCTGTTTCCCCTAAAATAACGGTTTTGGAAGCAGCATCCCATGTAACGTTTTTCCCTACGGCTTCCCCAACGGCACGGACAGGCAGATATGTAGTCCCTTCATAGATAAAAGGTTCTTTGTCTGTTTTCAGTTCTTTCCCGTCTACAACGATTTTAATGTTGTTAAACATAACAGGAATGTCCATGTTTGCCACCTTAGCGTAAGCGGCAGGCGCTGCACCCATAACAAGAGCAGCCACCGTTGCCCCTAAACATACATCTTTGATTCTTTGGAATTTCATGTCAAAAGCCCCCTTTTGATGGTTTTTATTTTTATGATATCTTAAAAATACCACAATTCTCCCCTATTTTAGGGGAAATTCCAAAATATTCCTGTGCTATTCTAAATAAAACCTATTTGTCCTCCTCATCGGGAAAAAAGAAAGCAACCGGTACCCCCAATATCCCGGCGATTTTGATTAATTCATAATCCGCAATAAAACGCTCGCCTTTTTCCATGCGGCAAATGGAATAGCGGTCAATGGTGATGCCTTCCAACTGCAAAGCCCGGGACAATGCTGCCTGTGATACCTTCTTTTCCATACGAATTTTTCGGATTTGTTCCCCACAGATATTTTTCTTCCCGTCATATTCGTATATTTTCATGGCGCACAGTCCCCCTCATTTTTTCTTGACATTACCATGTGTTTTGTCTTATGATGTTGCTAAAGATGCAACATTATGTATTTCATATCAAAAAGGAGAGGAAATCTATGGAAACACCAAAAGCAAAGAAATGTAAATTCTGTCAGAGTGAAATTCCCCAAAAGGCGTCTGTATGCCCACAGTGCGGCAAAAAACAAGGCGGCAAGGCAAAATGGATCATTGCGGTCATTGTTGTCCTTCTGATTTTTTCCGCCCTTGTAGGCGGCGAGGAAAAACCGACATCTTCTGGAGAAAATCCCCCTGTTGCGGAAAACAGCACACCATCAGATACTGGCAAAACAGAAGAAACCGCACCTGTGGAAATCATGGAAGTTTCTCCTGCGGATCTGCTTTCCTCCTATGAAGCAAACGAAGTCAAAGGGGATGCCCTTTATGAAGGAAAAACCATGCGGCTCAGCGGCACCGTCGGTTCCATCGGCAAAGATGTTATGGAAGAAGTTTACATCACCTTTGCCGGAGAAGAATTTGCCATCACCTCTGTACAGTGTTATTTCTCTGATGAAGCTCAAATTGAAAAAGTCATGGAATTGCAGGAAGGGGATGCCATCACATTGGTTGGTGTCTGTGACGGCAAATTTGGCAATGTGCTCATCAAAGACTGTGTATTTGAATAATCACAAAAGTCGGAAATTCTTTGGGACATTTTCATAAGAAAACAAAGAAAGCTGAAATCCTTTTTCATAACAAGGATTTCAGCTTTCTTATTTTTATGATCTTGTCGACGTATTTTCTTCTGAAGACTGCCGTCGCAGTTTCTCTTAAGAATTCAGAAAAAACGATGTTTTCTTAAGGGAAATCTGCTTTTCAGAATTTCCGACTTTTTTATTTCTTTAAACTTCCATGATAATGGGCAGAATCATGGGACTTCTTTTTGTTTTCTGCCAAATATAGTTTTTCAAAGTATCTTTGATGAGGTTTTTGATATAGTTCCAGCTGGTGATGTTCTTTTCTTCGCATTCCTGCAGGGCTTTCACGACAACTTCTCTTGCGCCGTCCATGAGGCCTTCGGATTCACGAACATAAACAAAACCACGGGAAATGATATCGGGGCCTGCCACAATCTGACCGGTTTCTTCTTCCATGGAAACCACCACAACCATGAGGCCGTCCTCGGACAGGTGCTTTCTGTCGCGAAGTACGATGTTCCCAACGTCACCAACGCCCAGACCGTCTACCATAACCTGACCGGTAGGTACGGTGCCTGTGACTTTGGCTTCGTTCTTGGACAGTTCCAACACATCCCCCAGTTTATTGACGAAGATGTTCTTCTTATCCATGCCCATACTGATGGCAAGGTCTCTATGGCTGGACAGGTGCATGTATTCCCCATGAACAGGCATGAAGAATTTGGGTTTTGTCAGAGCGAGCATGAGCTTCAGCTCTTCCTGACGGGCGTGACCGGAAACGTGAATGTCTTCGATGCCGCCATATACCACATCTGCGCCTTTTTTCAGCAGTTCATTCACCACGCGGATGACGTTCTTTTCATTGCCGGGGATAGCGGATGCGCTGATGATGATTTTATCATCGGGTTTGACGCTGACCTGTTTATGTTCACTATTGGCAATACGGGACAGGGCGGACATAGTTTCACCCTGGCTGCCTGTGGTGATGATGACCAGCTGTTCATCCCGATAATTCTTGATTTCGTTGATGTCGATGAGGGTACGGGGCGGAACCCACAGATAATCCAGTTCAGATGCTGTTTTTACGGCGTTTACCATACTTCTGCCGATGATGGCAACTTTTCTGCCGTACATATACGCCGCATTGATGATCTGCTGGATACGGTGGATATTAGAGGAGAATGTGGCAACCATGATACGGTTTCTAGGGGTTTCCTCAAAAATCCGTTCAAATACCTTACCTACATTCTTTTCAGACATAGTAAAGCCTTTGCGTTCTGCGTTGGTGCTGTCGCTCATAAGGAGCAGTACGCCCTGACTGCCCAGTTCCGCAAAGCGCTGCAAGTCGATGATATCCCCGTCGATGGGTGTATAGTCCACCTTAAAGTCCCCAGTGTGGATGACCATACCCACAGGGGTCTGGATTGCCAGAGCCACAGAGTCGGCAATGGAATGGTTTGTGTGGATGAATTCCACCACCATTTCCCCCAGTTTCACTTTTTCGCCGGGCACAACGGTATGCAGTGTGGTCTTATCCAGCATTTTATGCTCTCTGAGTTTGTTTTCCAACAGCCCCAGTGTCAGCAGTGTGCCAAATACAGGCACTTTCAGTTGTTTCAGTACATAAGGCAATGCGCCGATGTGGTCTTCATGGCCGTGGGTCAGCACGATGCCTCTGATTTTTTCTACGTTCTTTGCCAAATAGGTAATGTCTGGAATGACCAGGTCAATGCCCAGCATATCGTCCTCGGGGAACGCCAGGCCACAGTCGATGATGATGATATCGTTGCCGTATTCCAGTACGGTCATATTCTTCCCGATCTCTTCCAGACCGCCCAAAGCGATGACTTTCAGCCTTGTTTTGGGCTTCGATCTTCTGTTTGCCAAAAAACACACCTCCTTTTTTATTTATGTAATCCATTTCTAAAAGTTAGTATGGCGTAAAAAAGTCTGCTTTAAACACAAAAACAAAACCTGTCTATTTCTCCTTTTTCAGACAAGCACAAAAAGAGCAGGCAATCCTGTCCTTCCCTGAAAAACAATTCACGTCCCATTTTTCTCCAAAGACAGGTTTCTGCTTTTTCGTTTCTGTTCGCTTTTTTATCCGCACATATATTGAAAAGGGTGTCGGTCAGCCGTCCACCCTGTCCATTCATATTCAGTCGTCGATGGAAACTTCGTAATCTTCGCCTTTCTGGGCAAAGAGTTCTGCTACACGGTCAAATTCCGCGTCGTCTTCCACCATTTCGTATGTGATGTCGTTGGCGTCAATAGCCACTTCTTTGAGGATCAAAGCCTGTGTTTCGTCCTCGTCCATTTTTTCTGTTTCTACTACCAGCAGATAACGGTCTGTGCCGCTGGCTACATTATCAATAATGGAAAATTCCACATCTGTGCCATCCTCGTCGGTCATGGTCACGATTTCAAATTCCAGTTCGTCTGCTTCTTCAAAAATATCGCTCATGTTCTTCTCCGTTTCTTTCTGGGGGCTTACTGCTTGCTGTCCAGATACCCCTGCAAAATGTGTACTGCCGCCATTTTATCAATGACGCTCTTTCTTTTATCGTGGCTCAGGTCTGCCATGCGCAGGGCACGCTCCGCCGCAATGGTGCTGAAACGCTCGTCCCAGAGCACCACAGGAATTTTGGGGAATCTGCCTTTGATTTTCGCCTCAAAGACCTTTGTTTTCTCGCACCGTTCCCCTTCGGAGTTATCCAGATTTTTGGGATAGCCCAAAACGATGGTGTCCACCTGATACTGTTCGATGATCTCTGCCAGACGGCGCATGCATTTTTTGAATTCCTGAGGATTTTCTCTTTTGATGATTTCCACGCCCTGTGCTGTCCAGCCCAAGGGATCGCTCACTGCCACGCCGATGGTCTTATCACCGAAGTCCAAACCTAATATACGCAAATTGATGCCTCTTTCTTATTCGTTTCTGTCCAAATAATCTTTTACCAGTTCTTCCAGCAGTTCATCACGTTCCAGTTTACGGATCATGGCTCTGGCGTTGAGATAGCTGGTGATATAAGTGGGGTCACCGGAAAGGATATAGCCCACAATCTGGTTGACAGGGTTGTAGCCCTTCTCCCGCAGTGCCGTGCTGACGGAAATCAGGATTCTTTTTGCTTCATTTTCGGGTTCCTTGCCCGTTCTGCCGAAATATTGTGTTTCATTGATGTTATTGCTCATGTGTATCACGCTCCGTTCCACAGCACATGCTTGCTGTCTCCAAACAAATTCTATTCTTCCATGATAATATAAACCAGAACGGATTGCAACCGTTCTTTCCTTACATAAATATTACAAAAAATGGGATTTATGCCTCCACTTCGCCAAAAGCCATTTCTTCCGCCACAGAGAGGATTTTCGTATCCGCAATGACGTTAGACAGGTCTTTTGTGCTTCTTGCGTGGACTTTCATATAGTTTGTGGTATGTCCTTCATAGACATCGTCCCCAACGCACCGTTCAAAGAGCACAGGCATGACCTTGCCCACATGCTTCTGCAAAAAGGCGTCTGTCATGCGGTCGCTGACAGTGATCAGGTCGTGGCTCCGCGCCTGTTTCACAGCGTTTTGGAGCTGGTCTTTTCTTGCCGCCGCGGGAGTGCCTTTTTTGGGGGAATACGGGAATACATGGATTTTGGAAAAGCCGATTTCTTCCGCAAAAGCACGGCTTGCCTGATAATCTTCCTCTGTTTCCCCGGGAAAGCCCACGATGATGTCCGTGGTGATTGCCACATCCGGCAGATATTTCCGCAGGAGAGCTGCCGCCTGACGATATTTTTCTGTATCGTATTTGCGGTTCATTTCCTTCAAAGTCTTGTCACAGCCACTCTGGAGGGACAGGTGGAAATGGTCGCAAACCTTCGGCAGTTCTGCCATAGCCGCCGCAAATTCCTCTGTTACCACGTTGGGTTCAATGGAACTGAAACGGATGCGTTCAATGCCTTCCACTTCATGTACCTGACGGATGATGTCTGTCAGGGTAATGGTTTTCAAATCCTTGCCGTAACTTGCCACATGGATGCCTGTGAGCACCACTTCTTTGAAGCCGTTTTCCGCCAGACGTTTTACTTCTGCGATAACGTCCTCAGGCTGACGGCTGCGGATGGGGCCACGGGCATAAGGAATGATACAGTAGGAACAGAACTGGCTGCATCCATCCTGAATTTTCAGATAAGCTCTGGTGCGGTTTGCCAGTTTCTTGATTTCCAGTGGTTCAAAAACACGTTCGTGCATAATGTCTGTCACATAATTCTGCACGCCCTGTTCTGCCTGATAGTCTTCCACCAATTCCACGATTTTACTCTTATCCTTGGTGCCAATGACCAGATTCACACCATGTACCGCCGCCAGTTCTTCCGGCGCAGTCTGGGCATAACAGCCCACAACGGCAACAATGGCGTTTTCATTCTGGCGTTTTACCTTACGGATGAGCTGACGGGATTTCTTATCCCCGAAATTTGTCACCGTACAGGTGTTGATGATATACACATCCGCCGCATCGTCTACGGAAACCACTTCATAGCCCTTTTCCGCAAAGAGTTCGGCGATGGCTTCGCTTTCATACTGATTGACTTTACACCCTAAGGCGTAGCTTGCTATCTTCTTCATAGTTCTCCTTCTATGGTCAGACCCGTCAGTCGGCAAATGGTGTCGACAACGGCGCCGTTGTTATTATTTCCTGCCACAAAGCGGGCTCTTTCTTTCACGCCGTCCGTAGCATTTTCCATGGCATAGCTGTAATAAGCCTGATCGAACATTTCCACGTCATTGAACTGGTCACCGAACACCAGTGTTTCTTCCGGCGAAATGCCCCACATTTCCTGCAAGGCTGCCAATGCGCTGCCCTTTGTGACTCCCTTGATACCTGTATCCAGACAAGCGTCACCGGAAATGACCAGCGTCATTTCCTCCGGCATCTGGGGATGCATGGCGTCATAACAGGACTGTGTGGTGCTGTCTCCATAAACCATGAGGGAAACCTTCGTGACGCCTTCTGTCATTTGATACAGGTCGTCCACCAGTTCACAGTCATAATGGAATTTGGGACTGGCAAGGAGGTCATGTACCTCCTGACTTTCCGTATAACAGCAGTACTTGGCGCATACCAAAGCTTCTGTTTCCGGCAATTTCTCTATGATATCCAGGCAATAAGAAATCTGTTTCTCGTTCATGCCTTTGAAATACAGTTCTTTTCCATCCTGCATCACCAATGCGCCATTTTCCGCAATGACGGTGATTTCCGGCAAATGCTCCTGAAAATCCCTTGCCAGGGAAGGGTACTGTCTGCCGCTTGCTACCACAAAGCGGATGCCTTCCTGCCGCATTTTGGGCAAAAGGCTGTAAATGCGTTTATCTATCTGTTTCTCGTCGTTTAGTAACGTGCCGTCCATATCGGACACAATGAGTTTGATCATACTTCCTGCCTCTTCGTAATGGTATCATTGATGCGGAAAAACAGGGGCAGAATTTCCATGGCAACATCGGCTTCTTTCCCCGAAAGCCAGATGAGATATTCCCGCAGGGATTGCCACTTTTTGCTTCTGGGAACCACCTGGGCACAAATTTCTTCCATTTCGTCCAGCTTCATCATGATTTCTTCTTTTTCCCTTGCAGGCAGGTCTGCCATGCCCAGAGAGATGCGGACAGATGTAAAGTCCGCGCTGTAATCGATGTCTTTCTGCTCCTTGCGGATATAGTATTCCATGAGTCCTTCATTGGAATAGCCGTTATCCCGAAAGGCTTCCAGCCGTTCCATAAGGTGTCGGATATTCTTCCGGTAGACTTCCGCAATATCGGCGCAGTCCTCCCGCTCCTGAATGACCCACAGATCTTCGTCAAAGCCGTCTATTTTTCCGTCGTAGTGCTGCAGCAGCAGTTGAAACAATTCGCCCAGTTTTTCCTTGTCATGGGAATAGGATTCCCAAATTTCCTGACTATGCTGCAGATCTTCTTCGATCAACGTCCGCATGTCTTTCTCCTCGTTCATACTGCCACCGCCCTTCTTACAAAAAACAATATGCTTCCAGTATTCAGTATAACAAATGGCGAAAGCCTTTGCAAGCAAGGCCTCTGCCAAAAAAACCTATGGTTTTCCTATTTTTTCTCGCAAATTGCCCTCAAAAAATGCCCGTACAAAAGAAAAAACCGGAAATCCCTCTTATCCTGGAGATTTCCGGTTCTGATTCATGATGCAGACAGACTTATTCTTCGTCTTCGTCGTCATCGTCGATGATAACGACCATACCGCCCATACGTTTATTCAGTTCTTTTCTTGTGATCTTGATGATGTTAGGTACAACACCGTCGGGCTGTTCGTCGATGTAGTAAGGACCTTCTTTATCGCAGTCGTTTTCATCCATCCAGCCGCTGAAGAAGGAAATAATGGAGCGCATGATTTCTACGCTGTGACCCCAGTAATCCAGATCCAGGAAAATCAGACGTTTCTTTTCGCCTGTCTTGGAGAATTTACGGCTCTTGTAGATCATGGAGAACAGACGTCTTTCTTCGCCCTTATAAGTGAAGTAAACAGCCATTTCATTGCTTTCACCGAAACGGTTTTCATAGCGGTTTACCTTTGCTTCGGGATCGAAATATCTCAGGATAAAACGGTAAATCTGTTCCAGTTCAATTTCTTTTGTGATGTAACCATGTGTCTTTGCTGTCATGGAAATGCCACCCTTTCTTTTCGCTGTTTATATGAAATTTGTTCGTATACAAAATATTTCCTTTCCCTTGCATTATACATAACTCATCCGCCCCTGACAATAGGTATACATCCAGAAATAACATAGAAATTCTTCCCTGTTTTTTGTTCATTTTTTAACGCTTTGTCCCATTGTACGGACAGAAAAACAAAAAGGAGAAGTTCTTCCAAAAAGAAAGACTTCTCCCCCTGATTTTATAGGAAAATTTAGTTTTTCATGGCTGCGATCATGGTTTCTGTCAGCAGACTGCTGCGCTGTGCCGCCATAACGCAGAATTCATCAAAGGACATGCCTGCATCCTCATTAGCGCTGTCAGAAATGGCGCGGATGATGAGGAAAGGAATCCGGTTCAGCCAGCAGGCATGGGCAATGGCAGCCCCTTCCATTTCCGCACAGTCCCCTTTGACGGTTTTGCGGATTTTATCTCTGGCTTCCTGTGTAGCGATGAACTGGTCGCCGCTTGCCACACGTCCGGTGATGATACGGCAGTCCAGACCGCATGTCTTTGCCGCTTCCTGTGCCAATTCCACAAGGGCTTCATCGGCTTTGAAATAGCTTTCCGCCATACGGGGGATGACGCCAATGGGGTCGCCGAAAGCAGATGTATCCATATCATGCTGTACCGCGTCTACGGAAATGAGGATGTCCCCCACATGCAGTTCGGGAGAAAGACCGCCTGCCACGCCGGTATTGATGATATAGTCCACGCCGAAATGGTCGATCATTGCCTGTGTGCAGACTGCGGCGTTGACTTTGCCGATACCGCTTTTGACCAGTACCACATTATTCCCTTCGTAACGTCCCACATAATAAGTCAGACCAACCACGCTTTTGGTGGTGACGATATCCATTTTTTCCCGCAGGAAAGAAATTTCTTCTTCCATAGCACCAATGATGCCGATTGTTCTCATATATATCCACTCCTATTCTGATTTTCTTACCAAATCATAGACATTTTTTTCATCATACCATATATTTCCGACATAATTCAAGAACCCCCCTTTCATCCTTTTGACTTTTTTTTGCTTTTTTCTGACAAGTTTTTCTAATACTTCTGTCGGTTGCAAAACACGCCCGCCTTTTGTATACTGTAAAAGAACAGAGAAAGGGTGTGACATGATGAAAAAACCCATTATCGGCATTACGCCGGACTATTCCTACGAAAAAACAAGATTCAAAATCAGTGAAGACTATACCAATGCGCTGCTGAAAGCTGGCGGCGTTCCTGTGCTGCTGTTCCCCGGGGAAGATTTTCCCGACTTTGTGGATGGCATCCTCTTTACGGGCGGCGGAGACATTGACCCCCTGCGTTTTGGAGAAGAACCCATCCGGCAGAATGGACAGATTTCGCCCCTGCGGGACGAATATGAGCTTTCCCTCTGCAAAGAAGCTCTGAACCGCGGCATGCCTCTTTTCGGTGTTTGCCGGGGTATGCAGATCATGAACATTGCCGCAGGCGGCGGTATTTATCAGGATATCGAAGTACAGACGGGCACTACCCTCAAGCACAGCCAACAGGCACCCCGTCCCTACGCCACCCACAGCATTACCATCATTCCCGGCAGTCAGCTGGAAAAACTCTGGCGAACCTCAAAAATCGCCGTCAATTCCCTGCACCATCAGGCAGTATCTTTTCTGGGAAAAGGCTTCCACGCCTGTGCCCGTAGCGCCGACGGCTTGACGGAAGCCATGGAAATGCCAGAAAAAGATTTTGTGCTGGGTGTCCAGTGGCATCCAGAATCTATGCATACAAAAGAACAGGAAGCCCTTTTCAGCCACTTTGTCCAAGCGGCTTCCCGTTATCATGAAAGGAGGACTGCACCATGATTTCACATCTTCCTTCCATCCTGCTCCAGGCTGCTACTGTGACAGATACTGTTGATCTGGAGGAACAGGTGGAAAAAACACTGACAGCCACAGAAAAATTACTGGAAGCAGCCACAGAGATTGGCTTCGTTCTCTTAAAAGTTGTCACCACATTTGTGATCTGCTGGTTTCTCATCCGCATCATCAACCATCTCATGCGGAAATTTTTCGCGGCACAGACCAAAAAACAGCGTCTTGCCATGACCCAGCGGAAAGCAAAAACACTGAACTCCATCACATCCAGTGTGGTAAAATATGTGATTTACTTCATCGGTATCTTCACCGCCCTTACATTCATCGGCGTAGACCCCAAATCCATGCTGGTAGTTGCCAGTGCCGGCTCTGTTGCCATTGGTCTGGGCGCCCAGAGTGTAGTAACGGATATGTTGGAAGGGTTTTTCATCCTTTTTGAGGACCATTACGCCGTGGGGGATATTGTCACCATCCAGAACATCACTGGTACCGTAGAAAGCGTTACCCTGCGTTCCACCAAAATCCGTGACCCGCAGGGCAGTGTCCACATCATTCCCAACGGTTCCGTTGGCACCGTTACCAACATGTGCCGGGATTTCATCAACGCCGTTGTCACTGTGGGCGTTTCCTATGACGCCAGCATCGACCATGTGCTGGAAGTCCTGCGGGACGAAATGGAACAGACAAAAGACATGCCGGATATTCTGGAAACACCTACCATCGTGGGCGTGACAGGACTGGATGATTCCGCCGTTACCGTAAAAATCGTGGCAAAATGCCATGTAAAAACAAATATTTCCGTAGAAGCAGAGCTGCGCCGCCGCATCAAAAACCGGCTGGACAAAGAAGGCATCGAAATTCCCTTTCCTCAGCGCACCCTGCATATCGTACAGCAAAAGGAGGGATAAACCATGCAGTTTTCTGTTGGCGATATCGTACAAATGAAAAAAGACCATCCCTGCGGCTCCAACCAGTGGGAAATCCTGCGGACGGGCATTGATTTCCGTATCAAATGCTGCGGCTGCGGTCATATGGTCATGCTTCCCCGTGTGAAGTTTGAAAAAAATGTGAAAAAAGTCATTACTCCCGCAAAACCGGAGGAATAAAAAAGAAAGATAGCTTTCTGAAAGCTGATTCCCCTTAAGAAAACATTGCATTCCTTTTTGTTGATTTCTTAAGGGGAATTGCGACGGCTATCTTCAGAAGAAAACATATCAAATAAAATCTCAATATCATAAGAAAGCCGGAATCCTTTATCATCATAAGGATTTCGGCTTTCTTTGTTTTCTTATGAAGATGCCCCTAATAGAAAGCTGTCTTTCTTTTTTCATAAAACCGCTGTTTTCCGCCATTTTCTGACAATGGGAAATCAAACCGTTACATTCTGTCACAGACAGTTCTTTTTCTTCCACAAAGCTGTATTTTTATTTAATAAAAATGTAAGGATTCTTTTCGTGTAATGTAAAAATTGGAGCATATACTGTTTACATAAAACAGTTTTTTGAGGTGACATAACATGAAAAATATGAAACTATATATGCTCTGTGGTGTACTGGTTCTGGGACTTGCAGCCTGTCAGGCAGAAAAAGAACCCGTTACCCCCCTGCCCACGGGAGAAGCCGCTGTTGAAGCCCAGGCATCCGTTTTCCAATCCCTGCGCATGGCAAACGGAAACGCCCTTGCCGTCAGTCTGGAAGCTACCCCCACAGAAACAGAAACGCCCTTTTTCTACATAGAAGCCGCAAGGGATACAGAAGTGACTTTGTACTATAACTTCACCAAAGACGCCGGCGACGCGCAAATCGGCTGCTACGCGGAAGGCAGCAAAGAAAAAATGTCCGTACCTCTGGATTCCTCTGCCGTAACAGAAGAAGTCAACAACGAAATGACCATTACCCTGCAAAAAGGCATGAATGTGTTCTACATCACCGGTGACGGATGTTCCTGTAAGCTAAGCTGTGAAATCAGCGGCATCGATGGAAAAGACATTTACTATGCTGACACAAAGCCGAAAGATATTGCTCCCTGATGACAGATACGGGGCATCTTCATGAGAAAATAAGAAAAGCTGAAACCTTTGCCATACAAAGGATTTCAGCTTTTTTATTGCACCAATATTCTATTGGGTTTCTTCCAGTTCCCCCTTAGAAATCACGAAAGAGAAAAACACCTTTTTTATTAGGGGAAGCTGCTGAGAAAATTCCCGTTTTTTTATTTCTTCCGCATAGCATTGAGGATTGCCAGTACCGCTACGCCTACATCGGCGAAAACTGCCATCCACATGGTAGCCATACCCAGTGCACTGAGGAGAAGCACCAGAATTTTGATACCCAACGCAAATACGATATTCTGCATAACAATTTTTCTTGTGTTCTTAGCAATGCGCAGACCCACGGAGATTTTTCGCAGATCATCGTCCATAAGCACCACATCTGCCGCTTCCATGGCAGCATCGGAGCCCATAGCTCCCATGGCGATACCCACATCTGCCCCTGCCAGTACAGGCGCGTCGTTGATGCCGTCCCCAACGAAAGCGGTTTTGGCGTCTTCTTCCATTTGCGGCATGTTTTCCAGAATATGCAGCTTATCCGCCGGCAGCAGTTCCGCATAAATGCGATGGATACCAAGGGTCTTGCCCACTTTTTCCGCCGCCGCTTTGCCGTCGCCAGTGAGCATAACGGTTTCTGTAACGCCGTAAGGTGTCAGCGCCGCCAATGCATCTGCCGCACCATCCTTGATGGTATCATCCACCACCAGATAGCCCTGATAAATGCCATCTTTTGCCACATAGACCACAGAACCGCTTCCCACAGCTTCGGGACAGGAAACGCCTTCTTTTTCCATCAAACGGCGGTTCCCTAACGCCAGATGGGCGCCCTTCCACTGACAGGTGATGCCCATACCGCCCTGTTCCGCGTAATCTGTTACCCCTTCCGGCTGTCTGCCTGTTTCCGTTTCAAAGTGTTTCGCAATGGCACGGGCAACGGGGTGATTGGAAAGACTTTCTCCCGCCGCCGCCATTTCCAGCAGAACCGCCGGATTTTCACCTTCGATTTTTGTTACGGTAAACTGGCCTTTTGTGAGGGTACCTGTTTTGTCAAATACGATACGTTTTGTATGGCACAGGGTATCCAACACATTACCGCCTTTGATGAGGATGCCGTTTTTCGATGCGGCACCAATGCCAGCGAAATAACTCAAAGGCACAGACAATACCAACGCACAAGGGCAGGATACAACTAAGAAAATCAGCGCACGCCCAATCCACTGGGAAAAGGCGCCCTGACCCAGAATGGGCGGTACCACTGCCAAAAGCACTGCCAGACCTACCACCGCAGGGGTGTATACCCGGGCGAAACGCGTGATAAATTTTTCTGTCTTGGATTTCCGTCCGGCGGCGTTTTCCACCAGTTCCAGAATCTTCATGACCGTGGATTCTCCAAAAGGTTTTGTCACTTCCACATGAAGTAAGCCATCCCGGTTGATGCATCCGCTGAGGACGGTGCTGCCTGCTTCCACTTCTCTGGGCAGAGATTCCCCGGTGAGGGCTGCCGTATCCAGCAGGGCACTGCCTTCTACTACCGTACCGTCCAGGGGGATTTTCTCCCCGGCTTTTACCACGATTACGTCGCCGATTGCCACCTGTTCCGGCGAAACCTTCTGCAGACTGCCGTCAGCTGTCAGCACATGGGCAAAATCCGGTCGGATGTCCATAAGCGCCGTAATGGAACGACGGGAACGACGGACGGCATAATCCTGGAAGGCTTCCCCCACCTGATAAAAGAGCATAACGAAAACGGCTTCGCTCATTTCACCAATAACCATGGCACCTACCGTAGAAAGGGACATGAGGAAGTTTTCATCGAAAACCTGCCCTTTGAAAATATTCTTCAATGCCTGCAAAATGACATCATAGCCAAAGATTGCATAAGAAATCAAAAACAGTGCTGTCTGCCCCTGTTTCTGCCAAAGACAAGCCGCCACAAAGAACGCCAGCCCCACGCCAAAGCGGAGAATCAGCTTTTTCCCAGCCACTTCTTCCTGTGCATGTGTATGTCCGCAGCAATCTCCGTCACAATGTCCATGGGCAATGCTGCAGGTCTGTCCCTGTTCTGCCAAAGACACTTCCACGTCTTTTTCATACTTGTGTACGGTTTCCGTTACTTTTTCCAACAGCTTTTCCCGGTCTGCTCCTGCCGCAGGCACCAGTCGCATTTCCTGTTTCAGCAGATTGATTTCTGCTTCTTTTGTTTCTGGCATTTCTCCCACAACTTTTTCGATTTTCCCCGCACAGTTGGCACAGGTCAAGCCTTTCAGGGAAATGGTCATTTCTCCTTGGGGCTTTTTCTTTTCCACAAGGGATACTTCCACGTCACTTTCGTACTTGTGTACGGTTTCTGTTACTTTTTCCAGCAGCTTTTCTCGGTTTGCTTCTGCTGTTGGCACTAACCGCATTTCCTGTTTCAGCAGATTGATTTCCGCTTCTTTTGTTTCCGGCATTTCTCCCACAGCTTTTTCAATTTTTCCTGCGCAGTTGGCACAGGTCAAGCCTTTCAGGGAAATGGTCATTTCTTTCATGGTTCACACCTCTAATCCAATTATATTTGATTATATGAGTAGTTATTCATGTATTGCTTAAAAATTTTTGCGGGCGAAAGCACTCTTCCGCCGCAAATTTAATCTTCTTCATAGCCATATTTATGGCGAATATGGGTGGTACCCTGTTCCAGAACAGTCCGCACATGGTCGTCGTCCAGCGCATAATAAACGGTTTTCCCTTCCTTCCGGTACCGC